>NZ_AJQF01000225.1:0-31075 GCF_000261705.1 Bradyrhizobium genomosp. III
CGTGATGCTCTTGCCGCAACCGGATTCGCCGACGAGGCCGAACGTCTCGCCGCGTGAGATGCGGAACGAAACGCCCTCGGCCGCCGCGACGCGCCTCGATCCGTCGTCGAGATCGATGCGCAAATCCTCGACTTCGATCAGCGGCGCGCCGGTCATGTCCGCCGGCTCCGCGATTGGGGATCGAGAATGTCGCGCAGGCCATCGCCGAGCAGGTTGAGGCCAAGCACCGTCAGGAAGATGGCCAGGCCCGGAAACACCGAGAGCCACGGCGCCGTCGTGATCTGCTCGCGGGCCTCCGACAGCATGCTGCCCCAGCTGGGAAACGGCGGACGGACGCCGAGGCCGAGGAACGACAATGCGGCTTCGGACAACACCGCGCTGCCCATACCCAGCGTGCCGATAACGATGATGGGGCCCAGCATGTTCGGCAGCAGCTGCGTGATCATGATGCGCAGATCGCCGTAGCCCAGCACGGTCGCAGCCTGCACGTAACCCTGGCTCCTCAGCGACAGCGCCGAGGCCCGCGCGATCCGGCACGTAAAGGACCAGTTGGTCAGCCCGAGTGCGATCAGCAGGCTGGTCAGGCCGGGTCCGAGCACCGCCATGATCGCCAGCGCGAAGATCAGCGAGGGGATCGCGAGCATGAGGTTGGTCAGGGCGTTGACGATATCGTCCCACCAGCCGCCGAAATAGCCGGCGCTCAGCCCCAGGGCCACGCCGATGACGCTGTTGATGAGCTGAGAGATGATACCGACCGTCAGCGAGACCCGCGCGCCGTACACGACGCGGGAATAGATGTCACGGCCCTGGTCGTCGGTCCCGAACCACCAGGTCCAGCTCGGGGGCTCCTCCGCGTTCATCAAATTCGCGTCCATGACGGGATCGGTGTGCGCCAGCCAGGGCGCGAGCAAACCGACCAGGATCGCCAGCGCGAACAACACCCCACCGATGACGAGATTGGCGCGGAGCTTCATGCGTATCTGATCCTGGGATCGATCACGCCGTAGAGCAAATCGATCAGCAGATTGATCGCGAGAAAGGCCAGCACCACCACGAGAATGGAGCCCTGGACCGCCGGAATGTCGCGCTGCAAGACACTGTCGACCAGCAATGAGCCGATGCCTGGCCATGAGAACAGTTTCTCGACCACGACCGCCTGCCCCATCAGGCCACCGAATTGCAGGCCGACGGTGGTGAGAATGATGACGAGCGCGTTGCGCATGACATGCCACTTCACCACCCGCGTCTCGCTCATGCCCTTGGAGCGCGCGGTGCGGACGAAATCGGCGGTCATGATCTCGAGGACCGCGGCGCGCGTCGTCCGGGCAAACAGCGCCATGGGCGAGACGCCGAGGGTCACGGCCGGCAGCAGCAGATATTTCAGTCCGCCGTCGCCATAGCCGAAACTCGGCAGCCAGCCGAGCTTCAACGCGAACAGGTACATCAGAACAAGTCCGAGCCAGAATTTGGCGATGGAAAGGCCCGACACCGCGACGACCATGGCAAGCGTATCGACGATTCCGCCCGGCCGCAGGGCTGCGATGAAGCCAAGCGGCACGCCGATCACGACGGAAAACGCCATGGCCGCGAAGATCAGTTGCAGCGTCGGCCAAGCCCGCTTGGCGATCATGGTCGTGACAGGCTCGCGGGTCCGGAACGAGGTGCCGAAATCCCCGGTCGCGAGCTTGGCAATGTAGACGCCGAAACGCACGTAAACGGGATCGTCGAGGCCGAGCTGCTTCTTCATGCGCAGCTCGACCTGCGGATCGCTGTCGTCGCTCATGGAGGAGACGATGCTGCCGGGAACCACGCTGAACAGCACGAACACCAGCAGCACGACGGCAAGCACGGTCGGAACGGTCTGCAGCAGGCGACGGAACAGGAAGGAGAGCATCGGCACTTTTCCTCTCTCCCTCCATCGTCTGTGGCGACGGAGGGAGCGCGAGAGCGCATGTCACTTCGCGGGCGAGGTCTCGTCGACCCAGAGGTCTTCGACGTTCTGATGGGTCAGCTCCGTCGCATTGAGCTGAATCCCCTTGAGCCATGGCTGAACCGCCATGACCGCCTTGTTGTAGTTGAAGAACCAGACCGGAGCCTCCTCATAGAGCAGCGCATTGGCCTTTTGCAGCAGCTGGGCGCGCTTTGCCGGGTCGTCGGCCTGCCCGGCCTCGTCGACGATCTTGTCGAAATCGGCGTTCTTGAAGATCATGTAGTTGCAGGCTGGCTGCGGCGTCGACGAGTGGAAGCATTTGAGGGCCGCCTGGGGATCGGGGCCGCTCGCCTGGGAATAGATGAAGGCCTGGTAGTCGCCGGTGCGAACCACCTCCGCCAGCACCGCGGTCTCAACCTGCTTGACCTTCGCCTTGATGCCGACCTTGTCCAGCATGGGGATCACGGCCGCGACGATCGGCAAGCCCCAGCTTTCGTTCTGGCTGGTGGTCCATTCGAACTCGAAGCCGTTGGGATAGCCGGCCTCGTTAAGCAGCTGCTTCGCCTTGGCGGGATCGTAAGCGTACGGCTTCATCGCCTTGTCGTAAGCGGGCGAGGTCAGCGGCAGCCAGCTGGTGGCGCGATAGGCCTTGCCCTTGACCAGCTTGTTGATGATCAGGTCGGTATCGATCGCGTAGTTGATCGCCTGTCTCACGCGCTTGTCGGCGAACGGCTTGAATGACGGATTCATGCCCATGTAGCGGGTGAAGACCTCGGCGACCTCGACGATGGTGCCCTTGAGATTGGCGTCGGACTGGTAGGCCACATATTGCGCGGGCCCGAGCACCGAGGTGTCGACCTCCTTGTTGCGGAAAGCGACATCGCGCGCCGCGGCCTCGCCCATGATCGACACGACGATCTTGTCGGCGTAGGGCTTGCCGGGCTTGTAGAACCGGTCCCACCGCTCCAGGACAATGCGCGATCCCGGTACGTGCTCGACGAATTTGAAGGGCCCGAGACCGATCGGCTTCTGGATAAAACTCTCCTTGGCACCCTCGTCGGCGGGATAGATCGAGGTCAGCGCGGTGAAGAAGTAGAAGCCGGGATCGACCTTCTCGGTCAGCTTCATCTCAACGGTGAGGTCGTCGATCTTCTTCAGCCCGGAGATCTCCTTGGCCTGGCCCTTTTCGACCGCGGCCGCGCCCTCGATCACGCGGACAAACCGCGCGCCGGGATAGGCCTTGGTGCCGTCCATGATGCGGGTGTACGACCAGATGATATCGTCGGCCGTCATCTTGCGGCCATGGTGGAAATAGGCGTCATCGCGCAGCTTGAAGGTGTGAACGAGGCCTCCGCCCGAGACCACATCCTCCTTGGCAAGCTCCAGGACCGGCTTTCCTTCCGCGGAATTCCAGATGTAGAGCGAACGATGCAGCGCCTTGGCGTAGATCTCGTCCTGGGCGCGCTGTGTGGTGTGAATGTCCAGGCTGGTGAAACTCGAGCCATAGGGCGCTGTCATGCGGATGGTTCCGCCCTTGCGCGGCGTCTGGGCCTCCGCAGATCCAGCGAGCGCCAGTCCCAAGCCCGCGACGATCGCCATCATCCTGAACATCATGTGTGTGTGTCCCCACCAGCGCAGGTATTCCGATCAGGGATTTGATCATTCGTTGCCCGTCGAGCGCAAGCTTCGTTTTTGATGGAGACCAATGTCAGTTCCGGAAGGCGGCTCTTCGATGGAGGACCCGGAAGTCAGGTTGCATCCGTCCGGCGATGCAAGCCGTCGATTGACGCGGTGCGTCATCCGGCGACCAGGGATAGTGAACATTTTCCGTGATCGACGCGACCAAGCTCAGGATCGTTATCTGAGCCCAAGGGATCGCGCAAAAAATGACCCGCCGAACGCTAGGTATTCTGCTCGCCGGCAGTCTGGTCGCCGCGACAGCGGCGATGGCGATCCCCGTCACGCTGGACCCTGCCCGCGACGGCGCGACGAAAAACATTCAAATCAATTGGTCCCACACCAAGCGGTCAAGCGGATTTGTCGACGATACATGGTGGGCGACAAGGGACCGTTGCGCCCCGGACTATCTTGGCGAGCGCCTGCTCTGCGGCACTATCGGGCTTCTGACACAAGCCACGGGCCGGACATTCGAGGCCAAAATGTCCGACGACATGGGCCTGCCGCTGGTCGACCGTTGGGCCCTGATGACCGCGAAGAATTCGCCCTTCATGAGGTCGGCTCACGTCGAGACGCCGCTCGGTCTCGAGGCCGTGCTCGGCTTCTATCGCGCTGCACTCGAAAAACGCGGCTGGACCGAGAACGACGGTGCCGTCGTCGAGCCAGACAGGGCCGTTGTCGCCTTCACGACGTCGGACGGGCCGGCGCTGCTCCGGCTCGTCCGTCAGGACAACACAACGATCGCCGACCTTGCGCTGCGCAAGCCGTTGGCCGCCACGGCCAAAATCCGGCCGGCGCCGGGACAAGTGATGTTGTTGCTCGGCAACAAGACCGATGAAGCGGCCGACATCACGGTCAATGAGCGAACCATCAGACTGGCGGCTCACGCCGGAGAGAACCTGATGGACTCCGACGCCGCCGCGGACAAATTGCCTGATGGCCAGAAGATCGATCTGCCGCCGGGCAAGTACAAGATCACCCTCAAGCTCAAAGGCAGCGCGGCCCAGACGCGTGCGTTCGAGGTCGCCGTCAACGAGACCTGGGGGCTGCTGGTCGGACCCGAGGGCGTCCCGCTGCCGATGCGGCTGTATTGAGGGCCAGCCTGCGCTCCCTCCCCGTCATTGCGAGCGAAGCGAAGCAATCCAGAATCTCGGTGGCAGTCTGGATTGCTTCGTCGCATTAGCGCAAAATTGCTACGCAATTTTGTCGCGACTCCTCGCAATGACGGAGTATGCGGGTCCATCCTTCGCGACGTCTTCAACCCGCTAGCTCCGGCTGCCAATCCCGCAGTTTTCGCGCAGCACTCGTAACGTCGGCGATCGTCCGAAACGTCCCCGTCTCCACCATCATCGCCCGTGCGAGCCGCACCGCGCGGGCTTCGCTGACGGCGCGCTTCTTCGGGTCCTCGATCAGCTCGAAATCGATGTTGTGGGCAAGGCCGAAGATGCGGCGGATGGTCTTTGCGGCCGCGAAGCCGGCGGTGTCGGCGAACAGACGCTGCATGTAGACCTGCCGCTCGGCCTCCAGGCGCGCAGCGCCCTGCGCGCCGGCAAAGAGTGAGACCGGATAGGCATCACCGGTGCCATTCGCCCGCCAGAGGTCGAGGAACTTTCGTGCAAACTCGTTCCAGACCTGTTCGACCGTCTCCAGCACCCAGGCCTCGAACGCAGCCCGCTCGCCCGGTGAGCGCTCGTGGCCGGCGGAGGCAAAATAAGCCATCACGAGGTTGGCGATCACGGCGCCGACGTCGAACCCCATCGGACCATAGAACGCAAATTCGGGATCGATTACCCGCGTCTGGTTGTCCGTCACCATGATCGAGCCGGTGTGGAGGTCGCCGTGGAGCAGCGCCTCGGGGCCTGCCATGAACTTCAGCTTCAGCCGGGAGATCGCGACATGCAGCTCCATGTCATCACGCAGGCTTGTAGCGAGGGCATCGAGATACGGCGCAGTCCAGCGGTTCTGTTCGGCGATGCGGTAGGGATCGGTGAAGATCAGATCCTCGGTGATCTTGCAGAGCGCATGGTTGCCGGCGAACGCGGCGATGCCCTGCTTCTTCTCGGCCGCGGACAGCGTGAGGTCGGAGGTGAAGAACAGCGTTCGCGCCATGAAGGTGGTGATGTCACCGACGAAGCCTGGATATTGCGTTCCCGCAACCAGCCCCTTGCGCATGATGATGTGGGGTTCGAGCAGCTCCATCACCGTCAGCGCCAGGGCCTCGTTGTGATGCAGCAAAGCCGGCACGAGGCCGGGCGCGAGCTGGGCTTGCCGGGACAGAGCCAGATATTCGTAATGGGCCCGCGACAGCGGCAGCGGCCAGCTCTCGCCGACGAGGCGGACATAAGGCAGCGCCTGCTTGACGGCGACGCCGCCGCGCGCGCCCTTCATGATGAAGACGAGATTGAGATTGCCGTCGCCGACCTCGGTGATCTCCCATGAGGCCGGCTCGCCGCCCAGGAGTGCGGCGATATCAGGGAAGCCTGCCAGATAATCCCGCAGCGCCGCTTCATGCAGAATTCGATAGTCCCCTGCCCGGTCCCCGGTCATGACGATCCCACCCCATGCTTGGCATGGCCTGATCGCAATTCCCGCTCCTGGGAAGCTTGGGCGATCCCGGCCATTCTTTTGATCGGATCGTAATCGCAATCAAGGCGGTCCGCCACATGAGTGTCGCCGGCGCACGCCAGGAGCAGTTGCAGGCAAAGTTCTCCGTGTCGGGCGACCAGGCCGGGCCGCGCGGTCGCGAGCCCACGATTTGCCGATTTTTGGAACACAAGCGGGCTGAGACAGTTTTGCGTTTCTGAGATTTTAAAGGAGTTGCCAATGAACCGCGGGATGCCCTCCATGACTGCCCTTCTGGCGATGCTGGCTATGGCTGGCTATCAGAACCGCGACAAGTTGGCTGAGCTGCTGAAAGGTGCGACCGGCGGCTCGTCCGCGGGCAGTCAGCAGCCGCCCGGGGGAGTGCTCGGCAATCTGGGCGGCATGCTCGGCGCGGGCGGGATCGGGGGCCTGCTCAATGGCGGTATTGGCGAGCTCCTGGAGCGGTTCAACCAGAACGGCCAGGGTGAAGTCGCCGATTCATGGGTGAAGCCCGGACCCAACAAGGAGATTTCGTCGCCTGAGCTGAGGAATGCGATCGGCTCCGACGTTCTGGAGAAGCTCGAACAGCAGACGGGGCTCTCGCAAGACGAGATCCTCACAAGGCTATCCCGGGAATTGCCCTCGGCGGTCGACAAATACACGCCGGATGGACGTCTGCCTGAGGCATAGCTGTTGCCGCTTAACCTGGAAGAGGTGTGGAAATGGGTGTTCTCTGGACAATCATCATCGGCTTCGTCGCCGGCGTGATCGCCAAGTTCATCATGCCTGGCGACAACGAGCCGTCCGGCTTCATCCTGACGACCATCCTCGGGATCGTCGGCGCCTTCGTTGCGACTTATCTCGGGCAGGCGCTCGGCTGGTATCGTGCCGAAGAAGGTGCGGGACTGATCGGTGCAGTCGTCGGCGCGATCATCGTGCTGTTCGTCTACGGGCTCATCGCCGGCCGACAACGCCGAGCGATCTAGCCCGACTGCGTAAGCGGCCGATCGGGCGTGCGCGAACTCGCGCCGCATCGAGCAGGCGGCGGCGCGCTCATGCCTGCCAGCGCCGGATCGTTACTCCCGCTCCAAAAAGCTGGAGCCGATCTCGGCTTTTCTTTTGATCGGATCGTAATCACAGTAGACGCTGTCCGCCACCAGCGTGTAGCTGGCGCTGACCGTGTATTTGTCCAGCTTGGCCGAGTTCAGGCCGATCACCGAGGTGCTCTTGCCCCCGTTCCATTTGAACGGCGTCGAGCTCTTGGCCTGCTCGCAGGCCATCACGGCTTCGTTGAAGACATAGCCCTCGACGAACGCCTTCAGGGTGCGCACCTGCGCGGCCATCCGCCATTCGAAATAGCCGATGGCGCCGATGCCGGCGACGATCAGCACCAGAAGTGCAATGACGATCCTCTGAAAAGTCATTCGTTCCCCCCAAACAATGTCGTCGGCAAAAACGTCTAGCAAGAACGTCTAGAAAGGCATTCCCATCAATTTCGACAGGCGCTCGATCGAGAGATAGCCGGCGTGATAGGCCGCGAGGCCGAGGCCGTAGATGATCGCCGAGATGATGGTGGTCCAGATCAGCTTGCGGCCCATCCGCGTCAGGATCGGCGCACCGGGGTCGGTGCCGGGCGCACCGACGCCATCCTCGTGCTGGCTGCGCACGCCGAACGGCAGCGTCAGGAACAGCGCGACCCACCAGATGACGAAGTAGATTGCGATCGCGGTTGAGATCTGGATGGCCATGGTTCGGCCCTATGCCTGCTCGATCTCGACCAGCGCGCCGGAAAAATCCTTCGGGTGCAGGAACAGCACCGGCTTGCCATGGGCGCCGATCTTCGGCACGCCGTCGCCGAGCACCCGCGCGCCCTCCTTCACCAGCGTGTCGCGCGAGGCGACGATGTCGACGACCTCGTAGCAGACATGGTGGATGCCGCCGTCGGCATTGCGCTCGAGGAATTTTGCGATCGGCGAGGTCTCGCCGAGCGGCTCGATGAATTCGATCTTGGTGTTGGGGAGCGTCGCGAACACGGTGGTCACGCCGTGCTCTGGCAGCGCGACAGCCTCCGAAATCTCGGCGCCGAACGCGGCGCCATAGATCCTGGCGGCCTTGACGGCGTCCTTGGTCGCGATCGCGACATGGTTGAGCCGGCCCAGCATGTGTCTTCTCCCCTAAGGCAAGATCCGGAAAAATGTGAAGCGGTTTTCCGAGAAGATCATGCCCAAATTATACTGTCAGTACGTGTACCAGACAGGGGGGCTTTTTGCCCCAATGTTCGTTGATCACGGCCCGGACAGCACGTCGCACAGACTCGCCCAATGCGTCGGGGTCGCGGCGGCGCGCCTTCGGCAGGCCCTCGATGGTGGAGACCACGGCATCGAAGACGAGGTCGTCGAAGGGCTCGCCTGCCCTGTTCTTATCGGGGATGCCGACCAGATCGACCTCGGGATCGTCGGCCAGCTCGCCCTGCTCGGTCATGGCGATGGCGACGAAGGCACAGCCGGAAAACGCCATGCGCCGCCGCTCGACCACGGCGCGGGACTTGGAATCCTCCAGGATCGTGCCGTCCTTGTAGAGGCGGCCGGAAGGCACTTCGCCAATGATGCCGGGATCGCCCGGGCCGAGCTTGATCAGGTCGCCGTTGCGGACCACCAGCACGCGCGGCACGCCGGCGGCGCGCGCCAGCTTGGCGTGCTCGTTCAGATGCAGCGCCTCGCCGTGGACGGGGATCAGGAGCTGCGGCTTCACCCAGCCAATCATGTCGCGCAATTCGTCGCGGCGGGGATGGCCGGAGACGTGGACGAGATGGTCGCGATCGGTGATGATCTCGACGCCCTGCAGCACCAGATTGTTGATGATCGAGCCGACCGCCTTCTCGTTGCCCGGGATCGTGCGCGAGGAGAAGATGACGCTATCGCCGCGGTTCAGCGTGATCTCGGGATGGTCGTCATTGGCGATGCGCGCCAGCGCCGCGCGCGGCTCGCCCTGGCTGCCGGTGCACAGCGCCAGCACCTTGTCCTGCGGCAGATGGCCGTAGACTTCGGGTGAGCGGAAATTCTGCACGCCGTCGAGATAGCCGCATTCGCGCGCGACCTGCACCACGCGCTCCATGGCGCGGCCGACCACGACGACCTCGCGGTCGGCAGCTTTCGCCGCCGCCGCGACGGCCTTGATGCGCGCGACGTTGGAGGCGAAGGTCGTCACCGCGACGCGGCCCTTGGCGGCCTTCACCAGATCGATGATGGTCCGGGCGACCTCGGCCTCGGACGGCGAGCGGCCGTCGCGCACCGCATTGGTGGAATCGCCGATCAGGGCGAGCACGCCCTCCTCGCCGAGTTCGCGCAGGCGCTTCTCGTCGGTCGGAGCTCCCAGGGTCGGGGTCGGGTCGATCTTCCAATCGCCGGTGTGCAGCACCGTGCCGGCCGAGGTGTGGATCGCCAGCGCATGCGCTTCAGGAATGGAGTGCGCGACGGGAATGAACTCGACGTTGAACGGGCCGACGTCGACGCGGCCGCCGGACGGCACCACCGTCACGGGGATCTTCGGCGCGTTGCGCTCGGCAGCGCATTTGGCCTCGAACAGGGCCGCACTGAACTGCGTCGCGTAGATCGGGCATTTCAGCTTCGGCCAGAGGTCGATGATCGCGCCGAAATGGTCCTCATGAGCGTGGGTCAGCACCAGGCCCATCAGGTTCTTTCGCTCCTTCTCCAGGAAGCTGATGTCGGGCATGATCAGGTCGATGCCCGGCAGGTGCTCTTCGTCGCCGAAGGAGACGCCGAGATCGACCGCCATCCAGGCGCGCTGCTGGCGGCTGCCGAGCCCATAGATCGACAGGTTCATGCCGATCTCGCCGACGCCGCCCAGCGGCGCAAACACCAGTTCTTCGGGCTTCGCCATCACGCAGCTCCTACGGACGCGGCCGAACCGAAGAACACCTCGCCCGCGGCCACCGGCACGCGGCGGCCCTCCGCAGTGCGGACGATCAGGCAGCCGGTGTCGTCGATCGTGTCAAAAATGCCTTCCAGCGTCATCGCTCCCGTGTGGATTGCGACCCGCTCGCCGAGCCCCGCGGCGCGCTCCAGCCACAGCTTGCGGATCGCGGCAAAGCCGCTTCCATTGTCCCAGATGCCGCGGAACTCGACCCAGGCGTCGGAGAGCGCCGAGAACAGTTCCTCCGCACTGATCTGCACCCCGAGCGCGGCCAGCGACACCGCAGGCGTCGGCATGCCCTCGGGCGCTGCGACGACATTGGTGCCGATGCCGACGACGACGGCAAGGCGGTCGTCGATGGCTTCGGCTTCGAGGCCAATGCCGACCAGCTTCTTGCCACCGGCCAAAACGTCGTTCGGCCATTTCAGGGCGTAGCGCGGACGATCAGAGCCGAGGCGGATTGCGGCCTCGAGGCTGACCTTCTCCAGCGCGGCCTCCTCGGCGAGGCCCGCGGCGAAGCCGAGGGTGGCGGCGACGGCGGGAGCCACGTCCATGACTTCGAGGATGCTGGCGGCGAGATTGCCGCGCGGCGCGATCCAGGCGCGCTGACGGCGGCCGCGGCCGGCGGTCTGCTCCGACGTGACGAACCACATCGGGCCGCGCTCGCCGCGCCTGGCTTGCTCGATCGCCTCGGTATTGGTCGAGCCGGTCCGTTCGAAGGCCGCGAGCCTGTAGCCCGCGGATGATGCGCGAGGACCGAGCGCGAACCCCATCCTAGAACAGCGACTTTGCCGCGGCGGAGGCGACGCTCACCACGGGACCTGCGAACAGCGCGAACAGGATGTTGAACAGGCCAAAGACCGCCAGCACCGTCTTCACCTCGACGCGCACCGGATCGACCTGGCCGGCCGGCTCGTCGAAATAGATCGTCTTGACGATGGCGAGATAGTAGTAGGCGCCGACCACGCTGGTCAGCACGCCGACGACGGCGAGCGTGAACAGGTTTGCCTTGATGGCGGCGACGAACACGTACCATTTGGCGAAGAAGCCCGCGAGCGGCGGAATGCCCGCGAGCGAGAACAGCAGCATCGCGAACATGAAGGCGAGCAGCGGATTGGTGCGCGACAGGCCGGCGAAATCGCTGATCTGCTCGACCGCCTGGCCGTTGCGGCGCATGGCAAGGATGATCGAGAACGAACCCAGCGTCATCGCGACATAGATCACGATGTACATCAGGACGCCCTGCGCGCCCTCGACCGTGCCGGAGGCAAGGCCGACCAGTGCGAAGCCCATGTGACCGATCGAGGAATAGGCCATCAGGCGCTTGATGTTGCTCTGGCCGATCGCGGCGAAGGAGCCGAGCGCCATCGAGGCGATCGCCACGAACACCAGGATCTGCTGCCACTGCGAGACGATGCCCGGGAAAGCGGTGAGCGTGACGCGGGTGAACACGGCGAGCGCGGCGACCTTCGGCGCCGACGCGAAGAAGGCGGTGACCGGGGTCGGCGCGCCCTCGTAGACATCAGGGGTCCACATGTGGAACGGCACGGCCGAAACCTTGAAGCAGAGGCCGACGAGCAGGAAGACCAGACCGAAGACGAGGCCGACATTCGAGACCGTCGCGGCCGCCGCGATACCAGTGAAGCTGACCGTGCCGGTGAAGCCGTAGATCAGCGAGGCGCCGTACAGCAGCATGCCCGAGGACAGTGCGCCGAGCACGAAATACTTCAGGCCGGCTTCGGTCGACTTGGCGTTGTCCCGGTTCGAGGCCGCCACGACATAGAGCGCCAGCGACATCAATTCGAGGCCGAGATAGAGCGAGATCAGGTCGCCGGCCGAGATCAGCACCATCATGCCGAGCGTCGAGAGCAGCACCAGGATGGCGTATTCGAAGATCCGGCGCGACGGGTCGGACAGGAATTCGGTCGACAGCACCAGCGTCACCGCCGAGCCGATCAGGGCCAGGATCTTCATGAAGCGGGCGAAGTCGTCGACGATGAAGCTGCCGCCGAAGGTCACCTGCTTGCCCGCCGGCAGCATGTACTCGAGCACGCCGACCACGACCAGAAGCACGACCGCCAGCGAGGTGACCGCACCGGTCGTCCCCTGCCCGCGATAGGCTCCCAGCATCAGCAGAGCCATGGCGCCGATCGCGAGCACGATCTCGGGCAGCACCGGCGCCAGTTGATAACCTGCAGTCTCAAAGCTCATGGCGATATCCTGACCTGCCCGATCACTGGAGCAGTGCGGCGGCCTTCACGGCCGTCACAGCGGTGTTGTAGTTGTTGACGAGTTGCTGGACCGAGGCGGCCGACATGTCGAGCACCGGCTTCGGATAGACGCCGAACAGGATCGTCAGCGCGATCATCGGGAACAGGATCACGCATTCACGCAGGGTCAGATCCTTCATGCTCGCCAGCGACGGCTTGACCAGCGCCCCGAACACGACCTTGCGGTAGAGCCACAGCGCGTAGGCCGCCGACAGGATCACGCCGAAACTGGCGAAGAACGCGGTCGGGATCGAGACCTTGAAGGTGCCGAGCAGCGTCATGAACTCGCCGACGAAGCCGCTGGTGCCGGGCAGACCGACATTGGCCATGGTGAAGACCATGAAGGTCAGCGCGTAGAGCGGCATCCGGTTGACGAGGCCGCCATAGGCCGCGATCTCGCGGGTGTGCAGGCGGTCGTAGACGACGCCGACGCAGAGGAACAGCGCGCCGGAGACGATGCCGTGCGAAATCATCTGGAACACGCCGCCGGCGACGCCCTGCATGGTGCCGGCGAAGATGCCCATGGTGACGAAGCCCATATGCGCGACCGAGGAGTACGCGATCAGCTTCTTCATGTCCTCCTGCATCAAGGCCACCAGCGAGGTGTAGATGATGGCGATGGCCGACAGCGTGAAGATCAGCGGCGCGAAGTCGTGCGAGGCCAGCGGGAACATCGGCAGCGAGAAGCGCAGGAAGCCGTAGCCGCCCATCTTCAGCAGGATCGCGGCCAGGACCACGGAGCCGGCCGTCGGCGCCTCGACGTGCGCGTCGGGAAGCCAGGTATGCACGGGCCACATCGGCATCTTCACCGCGAACGAGGCGAAGAAAGCGAGCCAGGCCCAGGTCTGCAGCGAGCGCGGCACGGCGGTGTGCATCAGGGTCGGAATGTCGGTGGTGCCGCCATTCCAGTACAGCGCCATGATGGCGAGCAGCATCAGGACGGAGCCGAGCAGCGTGTAGAGGAAGAACTTGAACGACGCGTAGACCCGGCGCGGACCGCCCCAGACGCCGATGATCAGGAACATCGGGATCAGGCCGCCTTCGAAGAACAGGTAGAACAGCACGAGATCGAGCGCCGAGAAGGTGCCGATCATCAGCGTTTCCAGGATCAGGAACGCCATCATGTATTCGCGGACGCGGTTGGTGATCGCCTTCCAGCTCGCGATGATGCAGAACGGCATCACGGCGGTGGTCAGGATCACCAGCGGCAGCGAGATGCCGTCGACGCCCATGTGGTAGGTGATGCCGGTCGCGAGCCAGTTCGCCTTCTCGACGAACTGGAAGTCGGGATTGGTCGGGTCGAACCGCATGACCAGGATCACCGACACCGCGAAGGTGATCAGCGTGGTCCAGAGCGCGATCCAGCGCGAGTTGCGCTTGGCCGCCTCGTCATCGCCGCGGCTGAGATAGACGATCAGCGCGCCGACCAGCGGCAGGAACGTCGTGACCGATAGGATGGGCCAGGTTGTCATTTACTGGCCTCCAAAGCCGAACATGAACCAGGTGATCAGGCCGGCGGCGCCGATCAGCATGGCGAATGCGTAGTGATAGAGATAGCCGGTCTGGATCTTCACGACGTTGCGGGTGACGTCCAGGACGCGGGCCGAAACGCCGTCGGGACCGAGGCCGTCGATGATGAAGCCGTCGCCCTTCTTCCAGAGCTGATAGCCGATCCACTTCGCCGGACGGACGAAGATGATGTCGTAGAGCTCGTCGAAGTACCATTTGTTGAGCAGGAACTGGTACAGCATCGGCTGCTCTTTAGCGAGCTGCACAGGGATGTACGGCCGGCGGATGTAGAACAGGTACGAGACGAGGAAGCCCAGCACCATCATCACCGTCGGCAGGACGGCGATGGTCTCGGGGATGTGGTGCATCTCCTCGATGATGTGCGGGCTCATCTTCACGGACTCGCGGAAGAACTCCTCGATGCCGTGACCTGCGAACAGCTCCTTGAACGGGAAGCCGGCGATGATCGAGCCGACCGCGAGCACGCCGATCGGGATCAGGATCCAGAGCGGGGCCTCATGTGCGGCCTCGTAGTGATGCTCGTCATGCGGCTCGCCGTGGAAGGTCTTGAAGATGAGGCGCCAGGAGTAGAACGAGGTCAGGCCGGCGGCGACGACCGTCATCAGGAAACCGTACATCGCAAACGGATTGTGCGAGGCGTAGGCGGACTCGATGATTGCGTCCTTGGAGAAGTAGCCGGCGGTGAGCGGGAATCCGGTGAGCGCCAGCGTCCCGACCACCATCACCGCATAGGTGTAGGGGATCTTGCGCCAGAGGCCGCCCATGTTGCGGATGTCCTGCTCGTGGTGCATCGCGTAGATCACCGAGCCGGAGCCCAGGAACAGCAACGCCTTGAAGAAGGCGTGCGTGAACAGATGGAACATGCCGACCGAATAGGCCCCTGCTCCCATCGCCACGAACATGTAGCCGAGCTGCGAACAGGTCGAATAGGCGACGATGCGCTTGATGTCGTTCTGGACGAGGCCGATGGTCGCGGCAAAGAACGCGGTGGTCGCGCCGAAGAACATCACGACGGCCTGCGCGTTCGGGGCGAGCTCGAACAGCGGCGACAGGCGCGCTACCATGAAGACGCCCGCGGTGACCATGGTCGCGGCGTGAATCAGCGCCGACACAGGCGTCGGGCCTTCCATCGCGTCCGGCAACCAGGTGTGCAGCAGGAACTGCGCCGACTTGCCCATCGCGCCCATGAACAGCAACAGGCAGGTCAGGGTCAGCGCATCGGCGTGCCAGCCGAGGAAGTTGATGGTCTTGCCGGTCAGGCCGGGCGCGGCATGGAAGATGGTCTCGAAATCGGTCGAGCTGGTCAGCATGAAGATCGCGAAGATGCCGAGCGCAAAACCGAAGTCGCCGACGCGGTTGACCACGAAGGCCTTGATGGCGGCCGCATTCGCCGACGGCTTCTGGTACCAGAAGCCGATCAGCAGATAGCTCGCCAGACCCACGCCTTCCCAGCCGAAGAACAGCTGCACGAGGTTGTCCGCCGTCACCAGCATCAGCATGGCGAAGGTGAACAGGCTGAGATAGCCGAAGAAGCGCGGCCGGTTCGGGTCCTCGTCCATGTAGCCGATGGAATAGAGGTGCACGAGCGAGGACACGGTCGTCACCACCACCAGCATCACGGCCGTGAGCGTGTCGACGCGTAGCGTCCACCAGACCTGGAGGTCGCCGGAAAAGATGAAAGGCAGCAGCTGGATGCGGGCGTCATGGTGCATGAAGCCGACGTCGACGAGCGTCATCCAGGACAGCGCCGCCGACACGAACAGCAGACCCGTCGTGATCAGCTCGGCGCCGCGCGAGCCCGCCGCCGGCGGCTCGACCGGGCCGTGGCCGTGGTCGTCATGGGCGTGATCGTCGTGGCCATGGTCGTCATGGGCGGCCGCGGCATGGGCATCGCCATGACCGTGATCGCCGTGATGCTCGACCTCGTCACCCGAGGGGTTGCGGGCATGCGCGCCGAACAGCGCGATCAGCCCGGCCAGAATGGCGCCCAGCAGAGGCAGGAAAACGATTGCCTGAACCATTTGAGAGCTCAGCCCTTCATCAGATTGACGTCCTCAACCGCGATCGAGCCGCGGTTGCGGAAATATACCACCAGGATGGCGAGACCGATCGCGGCTTCAGCGGCAGCGACCGTCAGCACCAGAAGCGCGAAGACCTGGCCGACGATGTCGCCGAGGAAGGTCGAGAACGCGACGAGGTTGATGTTGACCGAGAGCAGGATCAGCTCGATCGACATCAGGATGACGATGATGTTCTTGCGGTTCAGGAAGATGCCGAGGATGCCGAGCGTGAACAGGATCGCGCCGACCGCCAGATAGTGTCCGAGCCCGATCGTCATTTCACCCACTCCGCCGCGTCAGAGTCCTGGAGCCCCTGCCCCGGCGCCACCTTGCGCATCGCCATCGCCATGTCGGGCGTGCGCGCGTTCTGAACGTTGATGTCCTGCCGCTTCACGCTCGCCTTGTGCCGCAGCGTCAGCACGATGGCGCCGATCATGGCGACCAGCAGCACCATGCCCGAGAGCTGGAAGTAGTGGATGTACTTCGTATAGAGCACGAGCCCGAGCGCCTCGGTATTGGAGACGTTGGCCGGGATCGCCGCCGTGATCGTCTTGGCGACGCCGGGATTGATGACCCAGAAGCCGACGGTGAGCAGCAGCTCGAACAGGAAGATGCCGCCGATCACGAGGCCGACCGGCAGGTACTCGATGAAGCCCTCGCGCAGCTCGGTGAAGTCCACGTCGAGCATCATGATCACGAACAGGAACAGCACCGCGACCGCGCCGACATAGACGACGATCAGGATCATCGCCAGGAACTCGGCGCCCATCAGCACGAACAGGCCGGAGGCGTTGACGAAGGCCAGGATCAGGTACAGCACGGAGTGCACGGGATTGCGCGAGACAATCACCATCACGGCCGAGGCGACACAGACGCCGGCAAAGAGATAGAAGAACAGCGCGGGAAGGATCATGCCCTCACCTCACCGGTACGGCGCGTCGAGCTCGATCGCTTTCGCGATCTCGCGTTCCCAGCGGTCGCCGTTGGCGAGCAGCTTGGCCTTGTCATAGAACAGTTCCTCGCGGGTCTCGGTCGCGAACTCGAAGTTCGGACCTTCGACGATGGCGTCGACCGGACAGGCCTCCTGGCAGAGGCCGCAATAGATGCACTTCACCATGTCGATGTCGTAGCGCACGGTGCGGCGAGTGCCGTCGTTGCGACGCGGGCCGGCCTCGATGGTGATGGCCTGCGCCGGGCAGACCGCCTCGCAGAGCTTGCAGGCGATGCAACGCTCTTCGCCGTTCGGATAGCGGCGCAGCGCATGCTCGCCGCGGAAGCGCGGCGAGATCGGGCCCTTCTCGAACGGATAGTTCAGGGTCGGCTTCGGCTGGAAGAAATAGCGCATGGCGAGGAAGAACGCCGAGACGAATTCCGACAGCAGAAGCGAGCGTGCAGTGGCGTTGACGTTGATACCCATGACGGCCCTCACTTCGGCGCGATGCCGGCGAAATGCAGCACGCCGGCCACCACGACCACCATCGCCAGCGACAGCGGCAGGAACACCTTCCAGCCGAGGCGCATCAGTTGGTCGTAGCGGTAGCGCGGCACGATCGCCTTTGCCATCGCGAACAGGAAGAACATGAAGAAGACTTTGAGCGAGAACCAGATGATCCCCGGCACCCAGTTGAAGGGCGGCAGGTCGACCGGCGGCAGCCAGCCTCCGAGGAACAGGATCGTCGCCATCGCGCACATCGTGACGATCGCGACGTACTCGCCGAGCATGAACAGCAGATACGGGGTCGAGCCGTACTCGACCATGAAGCCGGCGACGAGCTCGGATTCGGCTTCCACGAGGTCGAACGGCGGGCGGTTGGTTTCCGCCAGCGCCGAAACGTAGAAGATCACGAACATCGGGAACAGCGGCCAGACGTACCAGTTCAGGATGGTGAGCTGCGGCAGCCCGATCAGGCTGGCAAGGCCGCGGACATGCTGGGCCTCGACAACGGCCGACAGGTTCAGCGTGCCGGCGCAGAGCAGCACCGTGATGATGACGAAGCCGATCGAGACTTCATAAGACACCATCTGCGCCGCCGAGCGCAGCGCGGCCAGGAACGGGTACTTCGAGTTCGACGACCAGCCGGCCATGATGATGCCGTAGATCGACAGCGACGAGATCGCGAAGATGAAGAGGATGCCGACATTGATGTCGGAGATCACCCAGCCGAGATTGGTCGGGATCACCGCCCAGGCGGCAAGCGCGAGCACGCATGAGACCAGCGGCGCCAGCAGGAAGACGCCCTTGTTGGCGCCGGCCGGAATGATCGGCTCCTTCAGCACGAACTTCAGCAAGTCGGCGAAGGATTGCAGCAGGCCCCAGGGGCCGACCACGTTCGGGCCGCGCCGGATCTGCACCGCCGCCCAGATCTTGCGGTCGGCGAGCAGGATGTAGGCGATCGCGACCAGGAGGACGACGAGCACCAAGACGCTCTCCGCGACCATGATGATCAGCGGCCAGAGGAACCCGGTCCAGAATGCGCTTTCGAAGAATTCCATCAGATCACGCTCACTCCGCTGCGGTCAGCATGTGCCCGGAGGCGAGGCGCGAGCATTCCGCCATCACGGCGGACGCACGCGCGATTGGGTTGGTCAAATAGAAGTCCTCGACCAGCGGCTTGAACGGTGCCTTCTCGGGCGAACCGCCCTTCCCCGCCAGCTTCTTGATCTGGTCGGCCGAGCCGGCCTCGATCTGGTCAAGACGGATCAGGTGCGGCACGGCCTTGAAGATCGCCTGGCGCAGCGCCGAAAGCGAGTCATAGCCGAGCTTCTTGCCGAGCGCTTCCGACAGCGCCCGGACGATCGCCCAGTCCTCGCGGGCTTCACCCGGCGGGAACGCGGCGCGGCCCGTCATCTGAACGCGGCCTTCGGTGTTGACGTAGATCGCGGACTTCTCGGTGTAGGCGGCCGCCGGCAGGATCACGTCGGCGCGATGCGCGCCGCGGTCGCCATGGGTGCCGATATAAACGACGAAGGTACCGTCAGGCGCGTTGATCTCGTCGGCGCCGAGCAGGAACAGCAAGTCGAGCGTGCCGAACGTCGTCATCTGCGCGGCGTTCAGGCCGCCGCCGGTCGCGGAGAAGCCGATATCGAGCGCACCAACGCGCGAGGCGCTCTCGTGCAGCACGCCAAAGCCGTTCCAGCCGTCCTTGACCGCACCGACGTCGAGCGCGAGCTTGGCGGCGCTGGCGAGAATGGCGGCGCCGTCGTGACGCGAAGCCGCGCCCGCGCCGACCAGGATGATCGGGTGCTTGGCGTTCTTCAGCACGTCCATGAAGGAATGCTTGCCGGCCGCGAGATCACCGAGCGTCTCGGTGCCTGCGCCGAGGTGATCGTAATTGTAGGTCAGATCGACCTTGGCCCCGATCACGCCGACCTTGAAGCCGCCGGCACGCCAGCGCTTGCGGATGCGGGCGTTGAACACGGCCGCCTCTTTCCGCGGGTTCGCGCCGATGATGAGCAGCGCATCCGCCTGCTCCACCCCCACCAGCGTCGGGTTGAAGATGTAGGAGCTGCGGCCGAGCGCGGGGTCGAAGGCGTCGCCGCCCTGCACCGCCATATTGGTCGAGCCGAACTTGGCGAGCAGATCCTTCAGCGCGAACATCTCCTCGACGCCGGCGAGATCGCCCGCGATCGCGCCGATGCGCTTGCCGTCGGTGCGCGCCGCCTTGGCGGCGATCGCGGCGAAGGCTTCGGTCCAGCTCGCCGCGCGCAGCTTGCCGGCTTCACGGATATAGGGCCGGTCCAGGCGCTGGGTGCGCAGGCCGTCGACGACGTGGCGGGTCTTGTCGGAGATCCACTCCTCATTCACGGCCTCGTTGATGCGCGGCAGCACGCGCATCACCTCACGACCGCGGGTGTCGACGCGGATTGCCGAGCCGACGCCGTCCATCACGTCGATCGACTGGGTCTTGCCGAGCTCCCACGGGCGCGCCGCGAAGGCGTAGGGCTTCGAGGTCAGGGCGCCGACCGGGCAGATGTCGACGAGATTGCCCTGCAATTCGGAGGTCAGCGCGTGCTCGAGATAGGTCGTGATCTCCATGTCCTCGCCACGGCCCGTGGCGCCCATCTCGGGCGCGCCGGCGACTTCCGCCGAGAAGCGGACGCAGCGCGTGCACTGGATGCAGCGGTTCATCGAGGTCTTGACCAGCGCGCCGAGATATTTGTCCTCGACCGCGCGCTTGTTCTCGGCGAAGCGGCTGGTGTCGACACCATAGCCCATCGCCTGGTCCTGCAGGTCGCACTCGCCGCCCTGGTCGCAGATCGGGCAATCCAGCGGATGGTTGATCAGAAGGAATTCCATCACGCCTTCGCGCGCCTTCTTCACCATCGGCGAACGCGTCGAGATCTCCGGCGGCTCGCCCTTGGGGCCCGGACGGCAGTCGCGCACACCCCAGGCGCAGCTTGCGACCGGCTTGGGGCCGCCCTTCACTTCGACGAGGCACATCCGGCAATTGCCGGCGATCGACAGCCGCTCGTGATAGCAGAAGCGCGGAATCTCGGCGCCGGCCGCCTCGCACGCCTGAAGCAGCGTGTACTCGGCGGGCACATCGATCTCTTTGCCGTCGATGATGAGCTTGGTCATTCTTCTTACTCCGCCGCGACCATGTTCACGGGATCGCGGACGCCGATATCGTCGATGTCGGCCCTGTGCGAATATTGGTCGATGCGCGCTTCGATCTCGTGACGGAAATGCGCGATCAGCCCCTGGATCGGCCATGCCGCAGCATCGCCGAGCGCGCAGATTGTGTGGCCCTCGACCTGCTTGGTCACCTCGAGCAGCATGTCGATCTCGCGCTTGTGGGCGCGGCCCTCGGCCATGCGGGTGAGGACGCGCCACATCCAGCCCGTGCCCTCGCGGCACGGCGTGCACTGGCCACAGCTCTCGTGCTTGTAGAAATAGGAGATGCGGGCAATCGCGCGGATCAGGTCGGTGGACTTGTCCATCACGATCACAGCCGCGGTGCCGAGGCCCGAGCGCAGCTTGCTCAGACTGTCGAAATCCATCGGCGTGTCGATGATCTGCTCGGCCGGCACCATGCGCACCGACGAGCCGCCGGGGATCACGGCCTTGAGGTTGTCCCAGCCGCCGCGGATGCCGCCGCAATGCTTGTCGATCAGCTCACGGAACGGAATGCCCATGGCCTCTTCGACGTTGCAGGGCCGCTCGACATGGCCGGAGATGCAGAAGAGTTTCGTGCCGACATTGTTCGGACGGCCGATGCCGGCGAACCACGCCGCGCCGCGGCGCAGGATGTCCGGAGCAACGGCAATGGACTCGACGTTGTTGACGGTGGTCGGGCAGCCGAACAGGCCGACATTGGCCGGGAACGGCGGCTTCAGCCGCGGCTGGCCCTTCTTGCCCTCGAGGCTTTCGAGCAGCGCGGTTTCCTCGCCGCAGATGTAAGCGCCGGCGCCGTGCGCGACGTAGATGTCGAACGGCCAGCCGTTGACGTTGTCCTTGCCGACCAGCTTGGCTTCATAGGCCTGGTCGATCGCGGCCTGGAGATGCTCGCGCTCGCGGATGAACTCGCCGCGGACATAGATGTAGCAGGCATGCGCGTTCATCGCGCAGCTCGCGATCAGGCAGCCCTCGATCAGGAGATGCGGATCGTGCCGCATGATCTCGCGATCCTTGCAGGTGCCGGGCTCGGACTCGTCGGCGTTGACGACGAGATAGCTCGGCCGGCCGTCGGTCGATTCCTTCGGCATGAACGACCATTTCAGGCCGGTCGGGAAGCCGGCGCCGCCGCGGCCCCGCAGGCCCGACGCCTTCATCTCGTTGATGATCCAGTCGCGGCCCTTGTCGATGATGTTCTTGGTGCCATCCCAGGCGCCGCGGCGCCGCGCACCCTCGAGCCCCCAATCGTGGAGGCCGTAGAGGTTCTTGAAGATGCGGTCCTTGTCCTCGAGCATATCAGTGCTTTCCGATCAACGAATGGTCTGCTTGTAGGCAAGTCCGGCGGCGCAGACGGCGAAGGTCAGCGCCCAGAGCAGACTGGATTCCAGCGACGCGTTCAGGCTGAAACGCTGCAGCAGGAAAATGAAAGCGGCCGCCACGGCGGCGTGCAACGCGATGAAGCCCCACTTCTTCATGGCACCACTCCCCTGCACCGAAGGCTGCGAGAGACCACCCATCAGGTGCTCTCCTTCAGCGTGGTCGGCCCGGTGATCGGCGCCGAGAACTGGCGGCCGTTCTGCGGACCGGGCTTGGGCGGATTACCCGAAGCGAAACCGTCGAGCACCTTGCCGAAGCTTTCCTTGGTCAGGTCCTCATAAGTGTCCTTGCCGATCAGCACCATCGGCGCGTTCACGCAGGCACCGAGGCACTCGACCTCCTCCCAGCTGAAATTGCCGTCCTTGGACAGGTGGAAGGGCTCGTGATGGATGCGGTGTTCGCAGACGTGGATCAGATCCTCGGCGCCGCGCAGGCGGCACGGCGTGGTGCCGCAGACCTGGACGTGGGCCTTCTTGCCGACGGGGGCAAGCTGGAACATCGTGTAGAAGGTCGCGACTTCCAGCACGCGGATGTAGGGCATGTCGAGCATGTCGGCGATGACGCGGATCGCGGCTTCCGAGACCCAGCCGTCGTGCTGCTCCTGGGCACGCCAGAGGATGGCGATGACGGCGGAGGCCTGACGTCCCGCCGGATATTTCGCGATCTGCTGCTTGGCGAATGCGAGGTTCTCCTCCGTGAACGCAAAGCTCGCGGGCTGGACTTCCTTCGGTGCTAATCGGCGAACGGACATCTCTTCAATCTCTCACTGCATGCGGCGCGCTGTTTTCGCATTCAGGGCTTCGATCCTGTCCTGCCAAAATGCGCTTGCGGTGCCGAAAACGTTGTAGCCGACGTGGGTCGAGACCTTGATGCGGTCGAGGATCGACAGCTCGGTCACGGTCTCCATCCGGTTGCTGCGCGGATCGAACACGATCAGCTTCAGCGGGGTCTGCTCGAGGATGAAGCGCGACACCGCATGAGAGCGGTCGCTGCCGTGCTCCTCGCACATGATGACGCTGTCGGCCTGGAGCAGACGCGCGCCGCCCTTGATCGCCTCGATCTCGACGCCCTCGACGTCGAGCTTGATCAGGTACTTGCCGGTGCTTGCGACCTTGCCGTCCTCGATCAGATTGTCGAGTGCGATGACCGGCACCTCCTCACCGCCCGCGGAGGGATCGCCGGCGATGCTGAAGGCCTCGTGCTTGGTGCCCGACAGACGCGCGGTGCCGCGGCTGGCGCCGATCGCGCATTTCATGGTCTCGAAGCGATTACCGTTGACGCGGGCATTGTTGGCGAGCTTCGGATAGTTTTGCCCCGACGGCTCGATCGCGATCGCCTTGTGCGAGCCGAACAGCCTGCTCGACACCAGCACCGACCAATAGCCGTAATTGGCACCGCAATCGAGCAGCGTGTAGTCGACGTCGACGGAGTCGGCGAACAAGAGCTCGAGCTCGTCCTCATAATTGTACGAGCGGTTGAGCAGCTTGCTCCAATAGCCGTCGCCGTAAGGGAATTCGAACACGGCGTCGGGATTGAGCCTGATCGCGATGTTGCGCTCGGGCAGCGTCTTCCGCAGCAAATTCGCGCAGGCGATGTAACCCATATGCGAGAAGTGCGAGGAGATCTTCGATCCCGTCACCAGCGCCAAGGCAGCCGTCCGCTCCCACAGGTTGGCCCCTTCAAGGGCCCCCGAGGCGCGGTCAAACTGGATTGGCGCCTGCTGCCCCATCACCGATCGACCTCTCCGAACACGATGTCGAGCGAGCCGAGGATCGCCGAGACGTCGGCGAGCAGATGGCCGCGGCAGATGTGATCCATCGCCTGCAGATGCGCAAAGCCCGGCGCGCGGATCTTGCACTTGTAGGGCTTGTTGGTGCCGTCGGAGATCAGATAGACGCCGAACTCGCCCTTCGGCGCCTCGACCGCGGCATAGACTTCACCGGCCGGCACGTGAACGCCTTCGGTGTAGAGCTTGAAGTGATGGATCAGCGCTTCCATCGAGCGCTTCATCTCGCCACGGCGCGGCGGCGCGACCTTGTTGTCTTCGACGACGACCGGGCCCTTCCCGTCGGGCGCGTTCAGCTTCTGGATGCACTGCTTCATGATGCGGATGGACTGGCGCATCTCTTCCATGCGGATCAGGTAGCGGTCGTAGCAGTCGCCGTTCTTGCCGATCGGAATGTCGAAATCCATCTCGGCATAGCATTCATAGGGCTGCGACTTGCGCAGGTCCCAGGCCGCGCCCGAGCCGCGCACCATCACGCCGGAGAAGCCCCACTCCCAGGCTTCCTTCAGCGGCACCACGCCGATATCGACGTTGCGCTGCTTGAAGATGCGATTGGCGGTGAGCAACCGGTCGAGGTCGTCCACGACCTTCAGGAACGGATCGCACCAGGCCTCGATGTCGTCGACCAGCTTCTGCGGCAAATCCTGATGCACGCCGCCGACGCGGAAGAAGGCTGCGTGCATACGGCTGCCCGAGGCGCGCTCGTAGAACACCATCAGCTTTTCGCGCTCTTCGAAGCCCCACAGCGGCGGGGTCAGCGCGCCGACGTCCATCGCCTGCGTGGTGACGTTGAGCAGATGCGACAGGATGCGGCCGATCTCGCAATAGAGCACGCGGATGAGCTGACCGCGGCGCGGCACCTCGATGCCGAGCAGCTTTTCAGCCGCCATGCAGAAGGCGTGCTCCTGGTTCATCGGCGCGACGTAGTCGAGCCGATCGAAGTACGGGATCGCCTGGAGATAGGTCTTCTGCTCGATCAGCTTCTCGGTGCCGCGGTGAAGCAGGCCGATATGCGGATCGACGCGCGCGACGACTTCGCCGTCAAGTTCCAACACCAGACGCAGCACGCCGTGCGCGGCCGGATGCTGCGGACCGAAATTGATGGTGAAGTTGCGAAGCTGTTCGGGTTGCTCGTTCATGATCAGACCTTCGGTCCCGCTTTTTCATCCCCTGGAAGGACCGGATAATCGGCCCCCTCCCACGGAGACAAAAAGTCGAACTTGCGGAATTCCTGGTTGAGCCGGACGGGCTCGTACACAACCCGCTTCTCCTGGTCGTCGTAGCGGACCTCGACGAAACCGGTGGTCGGGAAGTCCTTGCGCAGCGGGTGACCCTCGAAACCGTAATCGGTGAGGATGCGGCGCATGTCGGGATGGCCGACGAAGAACACGCCGTAGAGGTCGTAAGCCTCGCGCTCGAACCAGTCGGCGCCGGGGAACACCTCGATCAGCGACGGCACCTGCGTGGTCTCGTCGGCCTGGGCCTTGAGCCGGATCCGCGCGTTCAGGGTCGGGGACAGGAAGTGATAGATCACGTCGAAGCGCTTCTCGCGCGACGGGTAGTCTGCGGCCGTGATGTCGGTGAAGTTGATGAAGCGGCAGTTCGGGTCGTCGCGGAGGTACTTGACCACCTCGACGATCTTGCTGGCTTCGACATCAACCGTCAGCTGGTTGAAGGCCACCGAATGACCGATGGCGGCGCCCGGAAGCGCGCTAACGATCGTCTGCCCCAGGGCGTCGAGCTTGGCGTCGTCCATGACGTAAAACCTTAGCGTTCGATGGTGCCGGTGCGCCGGATCTTCTTCTGCAGCAGCAGCACGCCGTAAAGCAGCGCTTCCGCCGTGGGCGGGCAGCCCGGCACATAGATGTCGATCGGCACGATGCGGTCGCAGCCGCGCACGACCGAGTAGGAATAGTGATAGTAGCCGCCGCCGTTGGCGCAGGAGCCCATCGAGATGACGTAGCGCGGCTCGGGCATCTGGTCGTAGACCTTGCGCAGCGCCGGCGCCATCTTGTTGGTCAGCGTGCCTGCGACGATCATCACGTCGGACTGGCGCGGCGAGGCACGCGGCGCGAAGCCGAAGCGCTCGACGTCGTAACGCGGCATCGACACCTGCATCATCTCGACCGCACAGCAGGCGAGACCGAAGGTCATCCACATCAGGGAGCCGGTACGGGCCCAGGTGATGAGGTCGTCGGTCGCGGCCACGAAGAAGCCCTTGTCGGACAGCTCGGAATTGACCTCGAGGAAGAACGGATCATTGGCCCCGACCGGCCGGCCGGTCGACGGATCCAGGATGCCCTTGGGGGCCGGCGCGATAGCCGGACCTGTGGACGACACGGGGTTCAATCCCATTCGAGTGCTCCCTTCTTCCATTCATAGGCGAACCCGACCGTCAGCACGGCGAGGAACACCACCATGGACCAGAAGCCGGTCGCGCCAAGCTTGCCGAACGCCACCGCCCAGGGAAACAGGAACGCCACCTCGAGATCGAAGATGATGAAGAGAATGGCGACCAGATAGAAGCGGACGTCGAACTTCATGCGCGCGTCGTCGAAGGCGTTGAAACCGCACTCATACGCCGACAGCTTTTCCGGGTCCGGCTGCTGGAACGCCACGACGAAGGGCGCGATCAGCAGCACGAGGCCAATGAGGCCCGCTACCCCTATAAAGACGACGAGTGGAAGATAGTTCTGCAGAATGCCGCTCATGGCGAGCCCTTTTTCCCGCAGCCTCGGGACAGCCACGGATTCGTCCGATTTGGAATTATTCTGAGCCTTAGCGCAGTGCACCAATGGGCGCAAGACACGCTCTTTTTAGGCCCTTTGCCGCCCCCAGAACGGTGAAAATCCCGGAATCACCCCGCGCTGGTATGGAGCAGATCGCCAAGGCCAGCAAGGGCGGCCACCGTTTTGCCGGGCAGCCGTTCTGAGATTGCGGCCGCGCGAGCCAAGGCAGCTTTTTGCCATGCATTGCACGAGAAAAGCACCTGGTTTTTTGGTGCGGCAGCGCACCCAAACCGAGCTGCGGCCGCCATTAGGCCCCGACTGACTGTCACCCCGGCGACATAATGCCGAGCGCCCCGGAGCAAAGACACCTATCCACAGGCGCAAGCGATCAGACGAGCCATGCATCGCGGCGGGACGGGCCTGCCTGCTGCGAAGACAACTCGGGCTTGCGATATATTGCAGCCCGACCGGTCGCGAGCGCGGCGGCGGCGACGTGGAGGGCCGTCGCGCGCGCCGCGCTCCGATGAGCTTCGGGCTGGGGGGGCATAGCCCGGGTGCTCATCTATCTCGTGGTGGAGGACCGGCGGCACCAGATGTCAGCCGCTCTCACCTGTCCTCACCATTTGTAGGAAACGCTGGCGGTGACGCGCCGGCGGTCGCCGTAGAAGCAGGAGGTGGTCGACGCGCAACTCGCGACATACATCTTGTCGGTCACGTTGATCACGTTGAGCGCCGTCCGCCAGTTCTGCCATTCGTAATGGACCGCGAGATCGCCGAGCACCACCGCGGGAACCTCGAGGGTATTGGCAGTGTCGGCCCAGGACGCGCCGATGTAGCGAACGCCACCGCCGAAACCAAATCCTTCCAGCGGTCCGTCCTTGAAGGTGTAGTCGGCCCAGCCCGAGACCAGGAGCTCAGGCGTGTTGGTCGGTGTCTTGCCGACGAGCGTCGGATCTAGATCCTTGCTGTTGAAGAGATGATAGGCCGTGAAGGAGCCGATGAACTTCAGCTCCTTCGTGGCATTGGCCACCGCTTCGAGCTCGATACCGCGCGAGGTCACCTCGCCCGTCTGGTTCTGCAGGACTGGAACGCTGCCCGGCAATGTCGTCGCGACGTTCTGACGGACCAGATCGAACGCCGAGACCGTGAAATAACCGTCGAAGCCTTTTGGCGCGACCTTTACGCCGATTTCGGCCTGCTTGCCGGTCTCCGGCAGAAACAGCTGGTTCTGGGCGTTGAGCCCGATGATCGGATTGTAGCTCGTCGAATAGGAGACGTAGGGTGCGATGCCATTGTCGAAATTGTAGATCAGCCCGGCGCGGCCGCTGAACCTGCTGTCGTTGCGGCTCCCGACCGTGGCGCCGGTGTCACGCGTTTCCTGCGTCGTCTCGACCCAGTCATTGCGGCCACTCAGCACCAGCGTGAAGTTGCCGAGCTTCATCTGGTCCTGAAGATAAGTGCCGGCCTGCTTCTGAGTGATCAGGAAGTTCCGGAACGGAGCGGCCGGCAGTGCGACCTCGGCCGCCCCATAGGCGGGATTGAAGACGTTGATCGCGGGCACGCCGCCCCCGAAGGCCTGGTAGTCGTCGATCTGGTATCCCTTCAGGTCGACGCCGAACAGCATCGTGTGCCTGACCGGGCCCGTATTGAAGCGATACTCGAGCTGGTTGTCGAGATTGGCCTGATTGGCAGTGTTCTTTGCATACCAATTGTACCGATTGAGCGTGGCCGTGTTGATATTGGCCCAATCGTTGCCGACATAGCCGCGGTAGGTAATGTCGACATGCGCAAAGCGGGCGTTCTGACGGAACGTCAGGTCCTCGGTGAGATTGCGCGCGAACTGATAGCCGAGCATCTCCTGCTCGCGCGTGAACTTGTCGACGCTGGGATCGCCGACGAAGAAGCTGGTCGGAATCTTGCCGAACGGTGCGTTGGTCACCGTGCCCTGGTAGGGCAGGAAGTTGATGCCGCGGGTGTCCTGCTTCGAGGCCGAGGCCAGCACCGTGAAGCTCGTGTCGGCGTCCGGCTTCCAGGTGAACGATGGCGCGATGAAGTAGTTGTTGTCGGGCGTGAAGTTGACCTGCGTGCCGCCGTTCTGGACCTGGCCGACCACGCGGGCGAACAGCTTGCCGTTCTCGGGGCTGGTCGCGACCGGCCCGCCGAAATCGAAGCTGACATAGGCGTTGCCGAAATTGTTGACGCCGGTCTCGACGTAGCGGATCGGCTCGGCGGGCGGCAACTTGCTGATGACGTTGACGATGCCGCTCGGGCTCGACCCACCGTAGAGCACCGCGGACGGACCGCGCAGCACCTCGACCCGCTCCATGTTCGGCGTCTGGAGCTTCCAGCTCGCATAGGAGGTGTAGAACAGCTGCATGCCGTCGAGGAACAGTCCGATGTCCTCGGACTTGAAGCCGCGGATCAGCCACCAATCGTTGCGGGTGTCCGTGCCAAACGTTCCCGCCCGCACACCGGCGGTGTAGCGCAGGACCTCATCGAGCTTGTTCGGCTTCTGGTCGCGGATCTGCTCGGCGCCGATGACGGACACCGACTGCGGCGTCTCGATGATCGGCGTGTTGGTCTTGGTGCCGGACGAGCTGCGACCCACGACGTAGCCGTTCACCGGGCCGCGCGGCGTCTCGACGAAGCCGACGTTGCGCTGCAGCTGCGGCCTGTTCCTGTTGGCAGTCTGCTCCGACGACCGCGGCGCGCGGCGCTGAGGGGTCGTGGCGGCGCGGCGGCGCGCTTCCGGCGCGGTGACGGTCACCGGCGGCAGGCTCGCTGCGCCACCCTGCGCGGACGATTGTGCAAGCGATGCCTGCGGCATCAAAACCCAAGCGGACGCGGTCGCCAACACGGCCGACCGCAGCATTCCCAGACTGTTCAACGCGCCACCCCGAAGCTGCATGTTCGATGCGTCATGCCGCCTGTCCCCGGACGGCATGCGCTCACCTGCGACGCTTATGGGAGGGCGCGAGAATTCCCTAATTGAAAGCTTCTTAGAAGGGCTCTTAGAAGGGATCCAACCTGTCGAGAGAGCGCTGCGAGATCAGCGTGCGTTCTTCTCGCTCTCGAGCATCTCGGCGGCGATCGCCGTGAGCCGATCGACTTGACCCAGCAGCGTGTGGAACTCGGCTTCGCTCAGCTGTTCCAGCAGGCGCCGGTTGCGCTCCTGCGCGCCGTCGACGATCGCATCATGCGCGGCGAGGCCCGCCGCCGTCAGCGAGATCAGCACTTCGCGGCTATCTTTCGGATTAGCCGATTTCACGATCAGCTTGCGCGAGAGCAGATTTGCCAGCGCGCGGCTGATCTGTCCCTTGTCCTGGCCGACGGCCTCGGCAAGCCGCGCCACGCTCATCGGCGGCCGGCGGCCGAGCGACGCGACGAGACCGAACTCGACCGAGGACAATCCGGTGAGGCGCTTGTAGCGCAGGATCGCACCGCGCTTGAGCAGATTGGCAAGCACCATCAGTCGCGACGACAGCATCACGGTGATCGGGGCCGACGGTTCGCTCTCGTCTGCGGGCGACGTCGCCCCGCCCCTGCTCTCGGTCTGGCTCATGATCCACCTCTGCCAAGAAAGCCCGAGCCTGCCAAGCCCGAGCCTGCCAAGCCCCGCCGCCCGCCTCATCAAATGCGACTAAGAGGCATTTGGAAGATCGTTGACATTGTCATCGAATTATCTTTCACTGGATCCAAGGCATCGAAAAGGCCCGGCCATCACGGCCAAAGCGGGAGGACCAGCATGACCATCACCCAGCGGGATCGTGATCTCGGCACGGCCTATGCGATGAAGCCGGCGCACACCCGCACCGAGCTGACCTCGGTCGTGCGCGGCACGCCGATGGGCGAACTGCTGCGCCGTTACTGGCACCCGGTCGGGCTCGTCGGTGACGCCACCGACACACCGAGGAAGGTGCGCGCTCTGGGTGAGGATCTGGTGCTGTTCCGCGACAAGCATGGCCGCGCCGGCCTCTTGCACGCCCGCTGCTGCCACCGCGGCACTACGCTCTACTATGGCAAGGTCGAGGAGGACGGCATCCGTTGCTGCTATCACGGCTGGAAGTTCGACACCGAGGGCCACTGCCTGGAGCAGCCCTGCGAGCCCGATGGCGGTCAGTTCAAGGACAAGGTGCGCCAGCCCTGGTATCCGGTCGAGGAACGCTACGGACTGATCTTCGCCTATATGGGCCCGGCCGAGAAACGCCCGGTGCTGCCGGCTTACGAATGCCTGGAGACAATGGACGACGGCGAGCTGGTCGAGGCCGATGATTCCTCGATCGGCGGCGGTGGCCCCGCCATCATCCCGTGCAACTGGCTGCAGCATTTCGAGAACGTGGTCGATCCCTATCACGTGCCGGTGCTGCACGGCTCGTTCTCGGGCCCGCAATTCACCAACATGATGGCGTCGATCCCGGAGGTGACGTTCGAGAAATCGCCGCGCGGCGTCCTCGTCCGCTCCGAGCGCAAGCAGGACGACGGCAAGGTGTTCTATCGCGTCAGCGAGGCCGCGCTGCCGACCTTACGCGTCGTGCCGAACCCGCGCGTCGCGCAGTTCGCCCGCGTCGAGTCGATCGGCTGGGGT
>NZ_AJQF01000226.1:0-3655 GCF_000261705.1 Bradyrhizobium genomosp. III
GTCGCCGGTCGCGTCAAGAACTCCGGCGACATCAGCCGCATGCGCTCGAAGTTCAACGGTAAGTTCTGGTGGGACATGACCGAGCAAGAGCACCAGCAATTTCCGGGCGATTACGAGGCCCAGGTCGGCCAGGGCGAGGTCACCGTTCATTCCGAGGAGCATTTCGGCCAGAGCGACCGCGGCATCCTGTTGATCCGGCGCATGCTGAGCGACCAGCTCGATGCGCTCGCCGCGGGCCGCGATCCGATCGGCGTCTCGTTCGATGCCGGCGCGCCTCCGGTCGCATTCGAAGCGGGGAATTACATCCGCGAAGGCTGATCTACCAGCTCCAAACGGAGCTGGACCGACAACGATAACAACGACAGATTGGGGGAAGCGATGGTCGATGTGACGTCACAGATGTCGGTGCAAACGGCTGCCGCGGCAAAGCCCCCGGCGCGGCGCTATTACGTGCTGGGGCTGCTCACCATCATCTACGCGCTGAACTTCCTCGACCGCACGATCTTCAACGTGCTGATCGAGCCGATCAAGAAGGAGTTCGCCCTCAGCGACACCATGATGGGCCTGCTCGCGGGCTTCGGCTTTGCGCTGTTCTATTCCCTGCTCGGCATTCCCATTGCGCGTGTTGCCGACCGGCTCAACCGCCGCAACATCGTGGCGTTGGCCTTTGCGTTCTGGAGCGCGATGACCGCGCTGTGCGGCGCGGCCACCAGCGTAACCTCGCTGGCGCTGGCGCGCATCGGCGTCGGCGTCGGCGAATCCGCGGGCTCGCCGGCCTCGCAATCGATCGTCGCCGACCTCTTCGCCAAGAATGAGCGCCCGCGCGCGCTCGGCATCTACGCCATCGGCACCTATCTCGGCGTCTTCCTCGGCTATTTCATCGGCGGCTACGTCAACCAGCACTATGGCTGGCGGATGGCCTTCTATGTCGCTGGCCTGCCCGGCATCCTGCTCGCACTGGTGCTGTGGCTGACGATCTCCGAGCCGAAGCGCGGCGCGATGCAGGAGAGTTTCGTGCCCGAGCCGCTCGGGCCGACGCTGCGCTTTCTCGCCTCGCAGCGCAGCTTCATCATCGTCCTGATCGGCTTCTGCCTCACCACCTACACGAACTACGCGACCGCGGCCTGGATCCCGCCGTTCCTGGCCCGCGTGCATCATCTGTCGAGCGCCGAGATCGGCACCTATGCCGGCACCTTCAAGGGCCTGGCCGGCATGGCCGGCACCCTGCTCGGCGGTTTCGTCGTGGCGCAGGTCAGCCGCCGCGACGACCGCTGGAAGCTGTGGGCGCCCGCGATCACCTCGGGACTCGCCGGGCCGGTGTTCGCGCTGTGCATGCTGACGCAGGATTTCGCGATGATGGTCGCCATGCTCGCGCTGACCTCGTTCCTGGTCGGCTTCCATCTCGGCCCGATCTTCGCGATCGCGCAGACGGTGGCCAAGCCCAGCATGCGCGCGCTCGCCTCCGCGCTGATTGCGCTCACCGCCACCTGCTTCGGCCAGGGTGTCGGCCCGCTCGCGGTCGGCATGGTCAATGACGCGCTGAAGGGCAGTTATGGCGCAGAGGCCGTGCGCTATTCCCTGCTCTCGGCGGCGGTCACGACCACGCTCGGCGCACTCCTGTTCATCTGGGCCGCCCGCGCGATCCGGGACGACATCGGCCGTGCCGCGGCCTGAGACCGGCCCGGTTGGGCCCGCCCGGCGAAACAGGCCGGGCGGCGAGATGAAACCATTTTGCGGAACCCGCGAAACCATCCGGAAACAGATGGTCCTTAAGACATGAGCCCATAGACGGCGGCAAAGCCCGTCGGGAGGCTCAGATGAACCACTCAATTCACTCTGCTGATCGTGCGACCCACCTGAAGATCGTGGTGGTGGCGCTGGTGGCTGGCATCACAGTGGCGGCCTTCGGGATCGCAGCCCGCACCAATGCCGATTACAGCCAGACCGCCCAGTCCACCCACGTGATCAAGGCCGGCAAGCCGGTGGTGGTGACGAGCGCCGGCACGTCCGAGATTCGCTGAAAGGTCCTCTTCCGGGCTGACCGATGGCCGCCTCCGGGCGGCCTTTTCGTTTTCCAGAGCAATGCTTAGCCGAGATACACCGTGCCAGCGCAACGTCCTTGACTTCACTCAGCCCCGCCTTTAATTCCCCCCTCGTTCCGCGCGCATCGAGCGAACCACGCGGGAGTAGCTCAGTTGGTTAGAGCGCCGGCCTGTCACGCCGGAGGTCGCGGGTTCGAGCCCCGTCTCTCGCGCCATTTTGGCAACCCCTTCATAGTCTTAGCTTGAACTTCTCGACTTCTGCCGCATCTGCGCCGGCGATTCCCTGCCGCTGGCGGGAACTCTCGGCATAGTCAGCCCGCGCCCGAATCGTCTACGTCTCAAAGGACTTAGAGGGATCCCCACGCATTCTCGGCTTTTCCAGGGATTCCCTGTCATTGGACAACCGGGGAGGCCAGTCATGGCTAAGAAGGATTCGGCCAAGAAGGATTCGGCGAAGAAGGTAGCCGCTCCCGCCACCATCACGCTCAAGCAGCTCGCCGCCGATATCGCCGAGAGCCAGGATCTGTCGAAAAAGCACGCCGAGGCGGTCCTGACCGACATGGTCGATTTGATCGCCAAGCACCTCAGGAAGGGCGACCGGGTCCGCATCGTCGGGCTCGGCATCCTCCAGGTCCGCAAGCGCGCCGCCCGAACCGGCCGCAATCCCGCCACCGGCGAGCCGATCCACATCAAGGCCAGCAAGAAGGTCACCTTCCGCCCGGTCAAGGAACTGAAAGAGGCGATCTGAAGCTACTCTTCGTTAAGCCTGATCCCACCTCCTTCCTGCCGCAACGCGGCCCGCTTTTCTGGTATACCGGCTGCTCCCCTGACCCCGGCGGTTTGACCAGAAATGTCCTCCCTCACCTTTTCGCATACCGTGACCGAGCGCTTCCTGCGCTACGTCACCATCGACACCCAGTCCGATCCGGAATCCCCTCACTCGCCCTCGACCGAGAAGCAGAAGGATCTCGGCCGCGTGCTCGCCGCCGAGCTGAAGGCCATGGGCGTCGCGGACGCGCATCTCGACGATTACGGCTACGTCTACGGAACGATCCCGGCCAACACCGACAAGAAGGTGCCGGTGATCTGCTTCTGCTCGCACATGGACACTTCGCCCGACGTCACCGGCAAGGACGTGAAGCCGCAAGTTCTGAGGAACTATCGCGGCGGCGACATCACCCTGCCGGGCGATGCCAGCCAGGTGATCCGCTTCAATGAGCATCCCGCGCTGAAGAACCAGATCGGCAACGACATCATCACCACCGACGGCACCACGCTGCTGGGCGCCGACAACAAGGCGGGCGTTGCCGAGATCATGGATGCCGCGCACTTCTTCATCAACAATCCCGATGTGAAGCACGGCACCATCAAGATCCTGTTCACGCCGGACGAGGAGATCGGCCGCGGCGTCGACAATGTCGACATCAACAAGCTGGGTGCCGATTTCGGCTACACCATGGACGGCGAAAGCGCCGGCTGCGTCGAGGACGAGACGTTCTCGGCCGACGGCGCCACCATCACCATCAACGGCGTCAGCGCCCATCCCGGCTACGCCAAGGGCAAGATGGAGCACGCGATCAAGATCGCGGCCGCCATCGTCGAGCGGCTGGCGG
>NZ_AJQF01000227.1:0-25554 GCF_000261705.1 Bradyrhizobium genomosp. III
GAGACGACCTCGGGCAAGCAGGGCTTTCTGCATCCGATCGGCATCGAGGGTGCGCTGGAACAGGCGAGGCTCTCGTTCATCGTCCGCGACTTCACCGAGGAAGGGCTGAAGGAGAAGGAGGTCCTGCTCGAGACCATCGTCAAGGACGTGATGAAGGACTATCCGCGCTCGACCTACACGTTCGAGGTGCGGGAGCAGTACCGCAACATGAAGCAGGTGATCGACCGTCACCCGCACGTGCTCGAATACGCTATCGAGGCGATCCGCCGCGCCGGCCTGCGCCCGATGCGCACCGCGATCCGCGGTGGCACCGACGGCTCGCGCCTGTCTTTCATGGGCCTGCCCTGCCCCAACATCTTTGCCGGCGAGCACGCGTTTCATTCGCGGCTCGAATGGGTCAGCCGGCAGGACATGGAAAAAGCCGTGCAGACCATCGTGCATCTCGCGATGATCTGGGAGGAGAAAGCCTGAAACTTCCTGCAGGCGTCCGTTATGGCCGGGCTTGCGCCCGGCCATTTGTTTTGGAACCTACGGCACCGGCATTGCGCGCGGGCTGCGGTGGAAGCGATTTGAGCTCGCCATCCAGTTCGGCAACGGCTCTCCGTCACGATGCCGTCCGCCAGCGACAGCCGCAGCCCAAGCCACCGCGGCGCCGATCAGGGTCGCGGCTGCGACCGAGAAGGCCACGATGATCGCGTTGCGCCGCGCGCGGTTGATGGCCGTCTTCGAGTCTGCGATCAGCACATCGACGCGCCGTTCGGCGTCAGGGGCCGCCAGTCCCGTTACTGCGGCAACCTGCTGCACGAGGTAGGTCCGGTCATCGGCGCTGACGCCGCTGTGGCTGGATGACGTCATGAGGACACGCCCCGCTTCGGCGCGGGCTTCCCTCAGATCCGTGTTTGGCGCGCGGCGGGGCGCGCGGAACAGCTTGTCGAGCTCATAGCTCAGCAGCGGCTCGGCTGCGGAGGTATTGCTCGCCGAGCTGCGCATCGGCGAACGGTCGATCGCAGCAGCGCCAAGAAGCGCCAGCAGAGCTGCGCCAGCCAGCACGGCCAATGCCCAGGCGGTCAGGCCATGCAGCCCGTCGCGCCGCTCGCCATCATCCTCGATCGTTGCAAGCGCAGGCGCCGGTCGCGTCGTCCGGCCAGCGATGTAGCCGCCGAAGCCGAAGCTGATGATCGCCTGGACGATCAGATAGAGCCCGGAGAGCAGCGCCAGCGCCGCCGAGGCATCGCGCCAAGTCGGCGAGGCCGAACTGACACCCAAGCCGACCGCGACACCGAAGCCGACCAGAATGAACGACATTGCGCCGGCGGCGAGAGCGCCTGCGAGCACCGAGCTCCACTGGATGGTCCGGCGGTCGTCGGCAGCCGTGGCACCGCGCTCCATCATGTTGTCGCGTACGAGGGTTTCCATTGCCGTTCTCTCAGCGCAGGCCGAAGAACGACAGGATCGCCATGACCACGACGATCAAGCCGATGAGATAAATCAGTCCGTCCATAGTCCCGTCCTCCTCAGTTTCTCCTGCTCGCTAAATCGCGAGATATGAGGAACGTTCCTAATTCGGCATCAATTGCGGAACGAACCGGCGAGACGGGCGTTGCCTGTTCGAGTCCCAAGGATGAAGATTGTGAGCACGAAGGCCTCAGCCGGTCAGCCCCGGGCTGGGGCCTTCCTTTTGCGCTTCCTGTCCTATGTTAGCGACGCCGGCTCTGCGATCATAAAGGATGCCACCGGGGCGGAACCTCCGGATCGGGGAGAGCCGCGTGGACCGCAGAACGGCGTGCCTTCATCAGGCAGATGCATTTCGGGAAAAGGCGATCGCCGATCCCGAGCAGCACGACAGATGGGTCAATGAAGCCATCAAATGGCTGGAGCGGCGATGGAAGCCGGCCGTTGCGCAATCGTCTCGGCCGAAGCCGGCGACACCGGCGATCTTCCAGAGGTGGCATGCGAAGCAGCAGCCGACGCTCAACTGGGCCTGATCACGCGCCAATGAGACGCGTGTTGGCGTTTGCGGCCAGCACTGCGGCAATTCTTCAAGGGACGTAACAATGTTGCAGGTCGACACTGTTCCCACCCCCATGCTAGGCCGGGCATAGACCGCAACCAGAGTGACGTCGTGCCCGCGAACCGCCAGCCCTCAGCAACTTGCCGCCGGCGCAACTGGCGCGGGCTGCTGTCTGTGCTGATCGCGGTTGCCTACCTGCTCGCGAGCGCGCTGCATGGCTCGCACGACATCGACGTCACCACGCCGGGCGGCGGCTCGGAGATCGCAGCGGTCCTTGATGGCCCCACGGGCCACAGCGACCACAAGGCCATCGGCGGACATCATTGCCATGGCTGCTTCTCGCTGACGGTGACACAGCCGCCGCCGGCGGCCGTTTCGGTCGCGCCTGCAGCCGCATCGAGCCCGCAGCCTGTACCCCGGCTCGCTGGAATTACCCCCGATACCGATTCCCCGCCTCCCAAACATATTGCCTGAACGGATTGGTCGGGCGTCCGCGCCCATTAGGTTCATCCTTCACAGGTCGGTTTTATGTTGCGCAGGAGAATGGCCGCGCGCCTGGCGTGCGCGGTGGCGTGTCTGATTGCTGGATCGGCGATTGCGCCGTCGCACGCCCAGACTTTGACGATGCGGAGCGCGCTGTCGCGCGCGCTGGCCGCGAGCCCACGGCTGACGGCGGCGGAGCGCGACGTCGGCATCGCCACGGGCCAGCGCATCCAGGCGGGCGCCCTGCTCAATCCGGAACTGTCCTACGAGCAGGACGATTCATTCGGCTCCGGCAAATATCGCGGGACCCGATCGGCCGAGACCACGCTCCAGATCAGCCAGGCCTTTGAGCTGTTCGGCAAGCGCGACGCGCGGATCGCGGCCGGCGCGGCCGGGATCGAGGTCGCCGCGATCCAGCGCAAGGCGGTCAGGCTGGAGGTGCTGTCGGAGACCGCGATCGCCTTCCTCAGCGTGCTCGGCGCGCAGCGACGCATCCAGATCCTCGACGAGCAGATTGCGGCGATCGACCGCTTGACGCCGCTCCTGCGCCGCCGCGTCGAGGCCGGCGCCTCCTCGCCGGCCGAGACTGGCCGCGCCGAAGTGGCCTCCGCCCTGGTGAAGGCCGACCGCGAACGCTTCAAGGCAACGCTGGCCAGCGCCCGGCGCGAGCTTGCCGTGCTGATGGGCGACGCATCCGCGAAATTCGGCGAGGTCTCCGGCCGTCTCGACACCATGGGCAAGCCGCCGACGTTCCAGTCGGTGGTCGCCGCCATCGATGCCAATCCGCAGTTGGTGCGCTGGACCGCCGTCTTCGCCCAGCGCAATGCCGAGCTGCTGCTGGCCCGGCTCAAGCCCTATCCGGACGTGCGGATCGCCGCCGGCTGGCGCCACTTCAACGAGACCAATGACGATGCGGTGCGGCTCTCCCTCTCGGTGCCGATCCCCGTGTTCGACCAGAACCAGGGCAATATCCTCTCGGCGCAGGAAAGCCTCGCCAAGACCAAGGCCGAGCGCGAGGCCAACCGCAACACCTTGATCGTGATTGCCGGCCGCGCCTACGACTCGTTGCAGGGCTCGCTGCGCGAGCTCGCCGTGCTGCGTGAGACCGCCATTCCCAAGGCCGTCGAGGCGTCCGAGGCGATTTCGCAAGGCTACGGCCAGGGCCGCTTCACCCTGCTCGAGGTACTCGACGCCGAGGCGAGCGTCACCCAGGCGCGGCTGCGCGAGCAGGAGGCGCTTCAGAATTTCCACGCAGGCGTTGCGACCATCGAAGGTCTCGTCGGCAATCCCTTCACGCTGGCGCGGGAGAGCGCACGATGAAGACGTCCTCCACCATTCTCGTCGCCATCGTTGCCGCCGCGCTCGGCGCTTACGGCTATTCCCTGCTCGCGCCGGCCACGCCCGCGCATACCGAGCACACTGAGCATTCCGAAAAGAAGCCGAACGACCATGTCGAGCAAGATGAGCACGGTGCCGACCGCATCCGCATCTCCGACGTCAAGCTGGCGGCCGCGGGCGTCACGCTCGCCGAGGCCGCGAGCGCGACCCTGACCGACACGCTCGCCTTCAATGGCATTCTGCGTGCCAACCAGGAAGCCGTGGTGCAGGTGACGCCGCGCTTTCCGGGCCTCGCCAAATCGATCCAGAAGCGCATCGGCGACAAGGTCGGCAAGGACGATCTGCTCGCCGCGATCGAGAGCAACCAGAGCCTCACCGTCTACGAGCTGAAAGCTCCCATTGCCGGAACCATCATCGAGCGACAAATCTCGCTCGGCGAATATGCCTCCGAACAGAAGCCGGCCTTCGTCGTCGCCGACCTCTCGACCATCTGGGTCGACCTGTCGATCTATCGGCAGGATCTCCGGCGCGTCCACCTCAACGACGAGGTGCTGATCGATCCCGACGATGGCCGCGGCGAGATCAAGGGCACGATCTCCTACATGGCGCCGATCGGCTCCAGCGAGACCCAGACAGCGCTTGCACGCGTGGTGCTGCAAAATCCGGATGGCCGCCTGCGGCCCGGCCTGTTCGTCACGGCGAGGCTGATCCTCGCCGCGCGCAACGTCGCGGTCGCCGTACGCCGCAGCGCGATCCAGACGCTGGAGAACCGGACCATCGTGTTCGTCCGCGAGGACGGCGACAAAATCGAGGCACGCCCGGTTGAAACGGGGGATTCCGATCCGCGCCATGTCGAGATCAAGGCCGGCCTGTCGGCCGGCGAGCACTACGTCGCCGAGAACAGCTTCGTCGTGAAGGCGGAGATGGGCAAGGGCGAGGCCGAACATGATTGAGCGCCTCATCGCCGTCTCGCTGCATCAGCGCTGGCTGGTCCTCCTGTTTGCGCTCGGCGCCATTGCTTTCGGGGCCTGGAATTTCCAGCGCCTTCCGATCGACGCGGTGCCTGACATCACCAACATCCAGGTCCAGATCAACACCCGCGCGCCCGGCTATTCGCCGCTCGAGACCGAGCAGCGCATCACCTTCCCCGTCGAGACCGCGATGGGCGGCCTGCCCAAGCTCGACTATACCCGCTCGCTGTCGCGCTACGGCCTCAGCCAGGTGACGGTCGTCTTCAAGGATGGCACCGACATCTTTTTCGCCCGCCAACTCGTCGGCGAACGCATCCAGCAGGTGAAAGACCAGCTTCCGGCTGGCGTCGAGGTCGCGATGGGCCCGGTCTCGACCGGGCTCGGCGAGATCTTCATGTACACCGTGGAAGCCAAGACGGGCGCGAAGACGCAAGGCGGTCACGACTATTCGTTGACCGATTTGCGCACCGTGCAGGACTGGATCATCAAGCCGCAGCTTCGCAACGTGCCAGGGGTGATCGAGGTCAACACCATCGGCGGCTTCGAGCGGCAATTCCACGTGCTGCCGGACCCGGGCAAACTGATGGCCTACCGGCTCGGCTTTCGCGACGTCATGACGGCGCTCGCCGCCAACAACGCCAATGTCGGCGCCGGCTATATCGAGCGCAACGGCGAGCAATATCTGGTTCGCTCCCCCGGCCAGGTCGGCAATATCAGCGAGATCCAGGACATCGTCATCGGCTCGCGCGGCGGCAATCCCGTCCGGATCAGGGACGTCGCGACCGTCACGGAAGGCCGCGATCTGCGCACGGGCGCCGCGACGCGCGATGGCGAGGAGACCGTGCTCGGCACCGCCATGCTGCTGATCGGCGAGAACAGCCGCACGGTGGCCCGCCGCGTCGCGGCCCGGCTCGAGGACATCGCCAAATCGCTGCCCGATGGCGTCGTGACGCGAACCGTCTACGACCGCACCGATCTGGTCGAAGCCACCATCCGTACCGTCAGGAACAACCTCCTCGAAGGCGCCGCCCTGGTGGTGGCGGTGCTGTTCCTGATCCTCGGCAACATCCGCGCCGCCCTCGTGGTGGCCTGCGTCATTCCGCTGTCCATGTCGATGACGATCACCGGCATGGTCGAGACGAAAGTCAGCGCGAACCTGATGAGCCTCGGCGCGATCGACTTTGGCATCATCGTCGACGGTGCCGTGATCATCGTCGAGAATTGCCTGCGCATGCTGGCCGCGGCCCAGCGCGAGAAAGGCGGCCTGCTCACGACCTCTGAGCGGCTCCGTGCGATCCTGCGCGGGTCCAGCGAGGTGATCAAGCCGAGCCTGTTCGGAACGCTGATCATCGCCGTGGTCTATCTGCCCGTGCTGACGCTGACGGGCGTCGAGGGCAAGATGTTCACGCCGATGGCGCTGACAGTGCTGATGGCGCTGGGCGCCGCGGTGCTGTTCTCCATCACCTTCGTGCCGGCGGCCGTCGCCATCTTCGTCACCGGCAAGGTGTCCGAGCACGAAAACCTGTTCATGCGCATGGCCAAGCGCGCCTACCTCCCCCTGCTCCGCTTTGCCATCGACAACCGGCTCGCGGTCGCCGTCATGGCCGCATTCATCGTGGTCGCAAGCGGCATCGCCGCTTCGCGGATGGGCGGCGAGTTCATTCCGAGCCTGGACGAAGGCGACGTCGCGCTGGCCTCGATCCGGATTCCCGGCACCAGTCTGACGCAATCGCTGGACCTGCAGAAGGCGCTGGAAAAGCGCATCACGCAGATTCCGGAGGTGAAGGAGTTCTTCACCCGCATCGGGACCGCCGAGATCGCGACCGATCCGATGTCGCCGGCGCAGACGGATGGCTACATCATGCTGAAGCCGCGCGCCGAATGGCCCGACCCGGGCAAATCGAAATCGGAGGTGATCGAAGCGATCGACAAGGCCGCAGACGACATTCCCGGCAGCGCCTATGAGATCTCCCAGCCGATCCAGTTCCGCGTCAACGAGCTGATCTCGGGGGTGCGCAGCGACGTCGGCGTCAAGATCTTCGGCGATGACCTCGACATCCTGCAAGGCGCCGCCAAGCAGGTCGAGGCCGCGATCCGCGGCGTCCGCGGCGCCAGCGACGTCAAGATCGAGCAGGTCGCAGGGCTTCCGATCCTCACCGTCCGCCTCGATCGCCAGGCGCTCGCCCGCTACGGCCTCAGCGTCGGTGAGGTGCAGGGCATCGTCGAGATCGCCGTCGGCGGCAAATCGGCCGGCAAGCTGTTCGAGGGCGACCGCCGCTTCGATATCGTGGTTCGCCTGCCGGAGCATCTACGCGGCAATCTCGAGGCGATCCGGGCGATCCCGATCCCTCTGCCGCCCGGCGAGGACGCAGCAACCGGCACGGCCGTTCGCACCGCGCTGTCCGCCTCCCCGCTCACCCAGATGCGCTATGTGCCGCTGTCGTCGGTCGCAACCGTGGATGCCACGCCCGGCCCGAACCAGATCAGCCGCGAGAACGGCAAGCGGCGCATCGTCGTCACGGCCAATGTCCGCGCGCGCGACCTCGGCTCCTTCGTGGCCGAAGCCGAGACGGCGGTCGCGGAGAAGGTCAAGCTGCCACCCGGCTACTGGATCGGCTGGGGCGGCCAGTTCGAGCAGTTGGTCTCCGCGACAAAACGGCTGATGATCGTGGTGCCGGTGGCGCTGCTGCTGGTGTTCCTGCTGCTGTTCATGGGCATGGGGTCGGCGGCGGACGCAGCGCTGGTGTTTTCCGGCGTGCCGCTGGCGCTGACCGGCGGCGTCGCCGCGCTCTTGCTGCGCGGTATTCCGCTTTCCATCAGCGCCGGCGTCGGCTTCATCGCGCTGTCGGGCGTCGCTGTCCTCAACGGCCTCGTCATCATCGCCTTCATCGAGCGCCTGCGCAGCGAGGGGCGGCCCATCGCGGACGCCGTGCGCGAGGGGGCGCTGACGCGGCTGCGCCCGGTGCTGATGACCGCGCTGGTCGCCTCGCTCGGCTTCGTGCCGATGGCGCTCGCGACCGGTGCCGGCGCCGAGGTGCAGCGGCCGCTGGCGACCGTGGTGATCGGCGGCATCATCTCCTCGACCGTGCTGACATTGCTGGTGCTGCCCGCGCTCTACGTGCTGTTCCGCCGTGACGTCGCAAACGAAACGCCTACAATGGCAGCTGATTTGGCGACGTCCGGGGAGCGCTAGAATTGGGCAGCCACGACCATCACGGTCATCATCACCATGATCACGCCGACCATGGTCCTGGTCATGGTCACGACCACGGTCACGGCCATGTCCATGCGCCCGCCAATTTCGGCAAGGCGTTCGCGATCGGCATTTTGCTCAACACCGCCCTCGTCGTGGCCGAGGCGGTCTACGGCTATCTCGGCAATTCCACCGCCCTGCTCGCGGACGCCGGTCATAATTTGTCCGACGTGCTCGGACTGGTCGTGGCCTGGGGCGCCTCGATCGCGGCACGGCGCGCGCCGAGCGGCCGCTTCACCTACGGTTTTCGCGCCTCCACCATTCTGGCGGCACTGGCCAATGCGGTGTTCCTGCTGGTCGCAACCGGCGCAATCGGCTGGGAGGCGATCCTGCGCCTGCGCGAGCCGGAGCCGGTCGCGGGCGTCACGGTGATGGTGGTCGCCGGCATCGGCATCCTCATCAACGGCTTCACGGCCATGCTGTTTGCGAGCGGCCGCAAGGACGATATCAACGTCGAAGGCGCCTATCTGCACATGGCCGCCGACGCAGCGGTCTCGCTTGGCGTCGTGGTCTCGGCGGCGCTGATCATCTGGACCGGCTGGCTCTGGCTCGACCCCCTCACCAGCCTCGTCATCTGCGCCACCATCCTGTGGAGCACGACCAGCCTGTTGCGCGGCTCCATCGACATGTCGATGGCGGCAGCGCCCAAGGGCACCGACCTCGCCGCGATCAGGTCGTTCTTGCTCGCGCGTCCCGGCGTGTCCGCGATCCACGATCTCCATGTCTGGCCGATCTCGACCACCGAGACGGCGCTGACCTGCCACCTCGTCATGCCCACTGGGGCCGGCGATGCCTTCCTGATGGAGACGGCGCAGCTCCTGAAGACGGCCCATCACATCGGCCACACCACGCTTCAGGTCGAGACCCATCCGGACAATGGCTGCGCGCTGGCGCCGGATGATGTGGTGTGACCGCGTCTATGCCTCGCCGCGCTCGGCCCGCTCGGACTTGGCCCCGGCCCTGAGCCAATCGAACAGCACACTCCCCAGGATCGCGCTCGAGCCGGCGAGGAAGGGAATGACGTAGTACGCGTAGCGATTGAGCCCATAAACGAGGAAGGTCGGAAATGCGGCGCTGGCCAACGCCAGCAGGATCATCAAGCTACCGCCGGCAACAAGGCGGCCGGTCGGCCACCGCACCAAACCCGCATGGCTCGCAGGGACGCCAATCAGAAGCACGAGAGCGAGGCCGAGTGTCGCCGCGGACAGCCACCAGATCGGACCCGGGAAATCGTCGTATTCGGGCGAAACCTCCACCCCGCAGCACAGCGCGACCAGCTCCGAGTTGGGCGCGTAGCCACGCGCAAAAAGGCGGTTCAGGGTGAGCTGAAGCCGATCCGCGGAGAGCAGCCGCGACAGTGGCCACCAGGGTTTGTAGTAGTCGTGAACCAACTGTCCGGACTTCAACCCGGTCGGGCTGCCAAAGAACGGGAACCTGTCGCGGTCCATGAAGAACTCATAGCCCTGCGGATTGGGCGTCCGCCGCGCAACCGAATTTGCGTCGAACAGCAGGAAGTACATCTCCCGGAAAAAGTGCTTCGTGAGGTGTCGATAGAGCGTCGATGGCGTCGTCAGCGTTTCGATGAAGATGTCACGCACGACCCGCTCGAGATCCACTTCGCTGTCGCCGGGCTTCGCCAGCCGGTGTATCGCGCCGAACGGCCACTGATAGACACCGGTGTCGGGCCATCCCTGAGGAGTGTCCGCAGCCCGCATCTGCTCGACGTATCCCCGCGCCTGCGCCTTCCGGTCGAGATGAACGCCGTGCTCGAAATCGCCGGAATAGCCGACCACGAAGGCCATCGCGGCCACGATCTCGTTGCCGGCGGGGCGTTTGCCGATCGCCAAGTTGATCGCCGCCGGCGTCAGGTAGACGGCCGAGGCGAAAAAGCCTGCCAGTGCAAGCACGCCAAGCCGGCGCAGGAGCCCTGCGTCCAGCACCACCACCAGCCATAACAGAATGACCGCGGCCTGACCTATTGCGGCCGACCGGCATGTCATCACGGCGCCGAGCGTCAAGCCCACGGCCGCTGCGGCCGGCAACGCCGGCCATTTCCTGAAGGCGGCGCCCGCGGCGATGAAAGCCGCAAGACTGACCAGGAAGTTGGAGATCGTCTCCGCACCGATCGTGTTGTCGTAGTGGACGATGCGGCCGTGCAACGCCGCCAGACAAAAGGCCACGAGCGCGAAGAAACGCGCCGGCAAAACGCACGATCCCTGCAACGAAAAGCGCAGTGCCGACGCTCATCAGGTGCTGCGCGATGACGAAGACGAGGATGTGCGGGCCGAACAGTTTTGACAGCAGCACAAGGAAGGCGGCCACACCGTACGGCCGCTTCATCATATCCTCGAGATATTGTCCTCTCAGGATGGATTCGGCCTGTATGATATAGGCCGCGCTGTCCTCATGGATGAAGTGATCCGGCCAGTTCATCAGGAAAGCAAGATGAACCATCAAGGCCAGGCCGATTGCGCAAACCCAGACCCAGAACCACGCAATAGAGACTGCCCACCGGGGCAAGGCGGACCAAAGACCAGTGCGCTGGCTCAGTGCTGGATTCATCTTCAATGCTCGCAACCGGGAGTTGGGGGCGACTACGTCGCCTTCGCGGTCACGATCCAGATCGCGCCCTGCAGCGCGACGCTCTGCTCCTTCTGGAACGGCGCGAGCATCTCGCGGATCGAGGCTTTTGCGGCCGCATACGTCTCCGGCGGGTGTCCCTGCAGCGCGCGGCTGGCGGGACCGATCTGCAGGGCACCGTCAACCGCGGCATCGAGGCCGCCACCGATCGCGACATCCATCTCCAGATTATGCGGCTCCATCGCCATGTCGACGAAACCCGCTCCCTTCAGGATGCGCATCACACGCTCCTCCGAGGCGAACGCGAACGGGCCCGGCTCCTCCGGCCCGACCGGCGGCATCTTCGGCACGTGCTTGTAGACCGCCATCAGCGGCGCCATCATCCACGGGTTTTCCTTTGGCTCGCGCCAGCAGGCGAAGGCGAGCCGCCCGGTCGGCTTCAACGCGCGCCGCAAGTTGCTGAAGGACGCAATGGGATCGGCAAAGAACATCACGCCGAAGCGCGAGGCCAAAAGATCGAAGCTCGCCGGCTCGAACGGATGCACCGTTGCATCCGCCAGCACGAAATCGAGCGGCAGGCCTTTTGGCGCGAACGCGCGCGCCTGGGACAGCATCGGCTCTGACACATCGAGGCCGAGCGCAAACCCATCGGGCGCCACCGCCTTGGCGAACGCGAACGTCGTCGCACCGGAGCCGCAGCCGACATCGAGGACGCGCTCCCCGGGCCTCGGCTTGGCGCGGTCGATCAGCGCCGCGGCAATCGGTCCGAGCAGGCTCTCCTGCGCCGCATGGCGATCGGCCCAGCGCTGGCCGCTCGGGCCGTTCCAATAGGCGATCTGGTCGGCGTTTTGCTCGTGTCCGCTCGGCTGCTGCATGGTGTTCCCGGTCATTCCCATTCGCGATGCCCATCCCGTCGGTTTTGCAACCGCACAGGGGCGATACCACGTCGGGATGGCGGGCGCACCCCTTCAAGGAGTCAAGGCGGGTCGCGCGCCGGGCCCGGAATTACGAGATTGCGATGGTCGAACGGCCTCGGCTCATGCGACGCGCTTCGCGCAGGCACGCCCGGCAGACATGTCGGTAGATGAGATCCAGCAGAGCACACATTGGCCAACCCTCCGTTGTGACTTGCGGGCGGACATTGGCCTATTGCCCGTACGGGCGCCTGTGATGTTCGTCACATTAGGTGTCTTTGCCTCCAGGGCATACTCCGACTACTCTGATCACATTGCGATTTGGGGCTGCAATGGGCACGATTCGGATTCTATTTTTTCTGACGATATTCTGCCTGGGCTGCGGATCGGCGCACGCTGAAAAGCGCGTGGCTCTCGTCATCGGCAATTCCGCCTACAAGAGCGTGCCCCGGCTGACCAATCCGGTGAACGACGCCTCGCTGGTCGGAGGCATGTTCAGGAAGGCCGGCTTCGACACCGTGGACGTCAAGCTCGACCTGAGCGTCGTCGACATGCGCAAGGCCCTGCGCGAGTTCGGCAGCAAGGCGCGCGAGGCCGACGTCGCCGTCATCTATTATGCCGGCCACGGGATCGAGCTGGACGGCAACAATTATCTCGTTCCGACCGACGCCGCGCTGGAAACCGATACCGATGTCTTCGACGAGGCTTTCCCGCTCGATCGGCTGCTGTTCGCCATCGAGCCGGCCAAGCAGCTTCGCCTCGTCATTCTCGATGCCTGCCGCGACAATCCGTTCGCCAAGACGATGAAACGGACGGTGGCCGCGCGCGCCATCGGCCGCGGCCTCGCCAAGGTCGAGCCGACCAGCCCGAACACGATGATCGCCTTCGCCGCCAAGGCCGGCTCGACGGCCTCGGACGGCGACTCCAAGAACAGCCCGTTTGCCGCAGCCCTGGTCGAACGGCTGCCGACACCCGGCCTTGACCTTCGCAAGGCGTTCGGCTTCGTCCGTGACGACGTCCTCAAGAACACCGGTTACAAGCAGGAGCCCTATGTCTACGGCTCGCTCGGCGGCGACGACGTCCCGCTGATTGCGGCGAAACCTGTCGTCGCCGGACCCCAGGCAAATCCCGATAGCGAGATCCGGCGCGACTACGAATTGGCGCTTCAGCTTGGGACACGCGACGGATGGACCGCCTTCCTCAACCGCTTTCCGAGCGGCTTCTATACCGATCTCGCCAAAGGCCAGTTGAACAAGATCGCCGCCGAGGAAACCCGTGCGACCACGGCAGACAAGGCCCGGCAGGCGGAAGAGGAGAAGGCCCGCCTCGCCGCCGAGCGCGCCAACAAGGCCGAGCAGGAGAAGGCGGCAGCCGCGGCCAAGGCGGCCGAGGACAAGCGTCTCGCCGCCGAGAAGGCCAAGCAGATCGAGGAAGCCAGGGCGGCCGCAGCCGAGCAGCGGCGGAAGGACGCCGAGGCGGCAGCAGCAAAGGCCCTGGCCGACAAGCAGGCCGCCGAGAAACAGGCCTCAGGCAATGCGGAGCAGAAGATCGCGGCCGTTGCGCCCTCTTCGACTCCGCCGGAGATGTCGCCGCAGGAAATGACCAAGCTTGTCCAATCGGAGCTGCGCCGCGTCGGCTGTCTGACCGCCGCAGCGGATGGGGAATGGAATGCCTCTTCACAGCGATCGCTCACGCTGTTCAACAAATACGCCGGCACCAGATTCGACGCCAAGCTCGCGAGCTTCGATGCGCTCGACGCGATCAAGGCCAAGCCGGGGCGCGTCTGCCCGCTGATCTGCGACCACGGCTTCAAGGCCGACGGCGACACATGCACCAAGATCGCCTGCCGCGCCGGCTACCGCGTCAATGACGACAACGAATGCGAGAAGGTGCAGGAGAAGAAGCCGGTCGCCACGCGCGATGAACCCAAGAAGCGGGATGAGCAGCGCAGGCAGGTCGAAACCGCACCGGCGAAGCCGCAAGCATCAGGTCAAATCCTCTGCAACGACGCCGGCTGCCGGGCAGTGAAGCCCGGGTGTCGAATCGAGCGTTTGAGGGTCGGAGGCCAGTACGGGTCTGCAGCGCATCAGGTTGAAGTGTGCAACTGATCGGCTGGTGGTGGGCGGTCACGGATTCGAACCGCGGACCCTCCCGGTTTCAACGAGATGCTCTAACCCGCTGAGCCAACCCCATCGCCACCTATTAACCCCACGCGGGCTGGCCCGGACGCCTGTGACTTTGGTCACATAGGGGGCTTTGCCTTGATGGCATGCTCTGGACTATTCTGGTCACATTGCGATTTGGGGCTGCAATGGGCGTGTTTCGGTTTTTTCTATTTTTATTGACGGTCTTGTGCCTGGGCTGCGGCCCGGCGCACGCGGAAAAGCGCGTCGCCCTGGTGATGGGCAATTCCGCCTACAAGAGCGCGCCGAGGCTCGCCAATCCGGTGAACGACGCCTCCGCGGTCGGCGGCATGTTGAAGAAGGCCGGATTCGACCTCGTCGACATCAAGCTCGATCTCAATGCCGCCGAGATGCGGCGTGCGCTGCGCGACTTCGGTGGCAAAGCACGTGAGGCCGACGTCGCCGTCGTCTATTATGCCGGCCACGGCATCGAGCTCGACGGCACCAACTATCTGATCCCCACCGACGCAACGCTCGAGACCGACAGCGACGTCCTCGACGAGACGCTGCCGCTGGACCGCGCTTTGTTCGCGGTCGAACCGGCCAAGCAGCTCCGCCTCGTCATCCTCGATGCCTGCCGCGACAATCCCTTTGCCAAGACCATGAAGCGCACGATCGCCGCGCGCGCCATCGGCCGCGGCCTCGCCAAGGTCGAGCCGACCAGCCCGAACACCATGGTCGCCTTCGCGGCGAAGGCGGGCTCGACCGCTTCGGACGGCGACGCCAAAAACAGCCCGTTTGCCGCAGCGCTGGTCGAACGCCTGCCGACGCCGGGGCTCGACCTGCGCAAGGCCTTCGGCTTCGTGCGCGACGATGTCCTCAAGAACACCGGCTACAAGCAGGAGCCCTATGTCTATGGCTCGCTGGGCGGCGACGACGTGCCGCTGGTTGCGACGAAACCGGTCGTCGCCGGCCCCCAGGCCAACCCCGACAGTGAGATCCGGCGCGACTACGAACTGGCGCTTCAGCTCGGTACGCGTGACGGCTGGACAGCCTTCCTCAACCGCTTTCCGAGTAGCTTCTATACCGATCTTGCCAAAGGCCAGTTGAACAAGATCGCTGCCGAAGAAACCCGCGCGACCACGGCGGACAAGGCTCGGCAGGCGGAAGAGGAGAAGGCCCGGCTCGCAGCCGAGCGCGCCACCAAGGCCGAGCAGGAGAAGGCGGCGGCCGCGGCCAAGGCGGCCGAGGAGAAGCGTCTTGCGGCCGAGAAGGCCAAGCAGGTCGAGGAAGCCAAGGCCGCCGCAGCGGAGCAGCGCCGGAAGGACGCCGAGGCGGCAGCGGCGAAGGCCCTCGCCGAGAAGCTGGCCGCGGAGAAGGCGCTCGCCGAGAAGCTGGCGAACGACAAGGCCACCGCCGAGACGGCCGCCAAGCTGGCCGCGGAGAAACAAGCCTCTGCCAGCGCGGAGCAGAAGGTCGCAGCGATAGCGCCCTCTTCGACCCCGCCGACAATGTCGCCGCAGGAAACGACGAAGCTGGTTCAGTCGGAGCTCCGCCGTGTCGGCTGTCTGACAGCTTCCGCAGACGGCGATTGGAATGCCTCATCACAGCGTTCGCTGGCGCTGTTCAACAAATATGCTGGCACCAAATTCGACGCCAAGCTTGCAAGCTTCGATGCGCTGGACGCGATCAAGGCGAAGCCCGGCCGCGTCTGTCCGCTGATCTGCGACCGCGGCTTCAGGGCAGACGGCGACACCTGCACCAAGATCGCCTGCCGCGCCGGCTACCGCGTCAATGACGACAATGAATGCGAGAAGGTGCAGGACAAGAAGCCGGTCGCGACGCGCGAGGACGCCAAGAAGCGGGATACTGAGCGCAAGCAAACGGAAGCCAAACCATCCAAGCCTCAGGCAAGCGGGCAGCTTATATGCGGCAACGCAGGCTGTCGTCCGGTCAAATCGGGATGCCGGGTCGAGAGTGGGAGCTCGTCGGGTGCGGGATCGGTCGGATACAGGGAAGTGTGTCCCTAACTCTTCGGCAGCTTCAGGAGTTTAGCCGGGTCGAATTTTTCGGCCCCAGAGTTGGCTGTTCTTCACTTTCGGTCACGGAATCGAACCGCGGACCCTCTCGGTGTAAACGAGATGCTCTAACCAGCTGAGCTAACCCCTTGCCGTAGACATCACCAGACCCGGCGCAGCCGGTCTCATCCGTGCGCATTACGGCCGCATTGGTTTCACCGAACGGCCACATCGGAATCAGATGCCAACCAGATTTCGTCGATAGGTTTCGCCGTTCCTCAAACTGGAAAAGGCATGACCATGCGCAGCTTCACGGCATCCGTCATCGTTGCAGCTCTCTGTCTCGGAACACCGGCTCTGGTGCAGGCACAGGGCGCATCGTCGCAACCCGGCGCGGAACAGCCGTCCACGCAGTCCAGCACCGAGATCCGGAGCATACAGGTTGTGGACGTCAAGGAATTGCAGCCGGCCGTGCGCGCGAAGGTCGATGAACTCGTGGCGCACACAAGCGACAAGGACATCCAGTCGCTCCGGCAGTCCATCGACGCCACACCGCAAGCAGCCTCCGTGCTCAAGGCCAAGGGCTTGAGCTCGTCACAAGTCGTCGCGATCAACATCGCCGATGGTGTCCTGACGATGTTCACCAAGACAGCCTGACAATCAGGCGCTGTTCCGGGCCGAGGCGTTGCGCAGCGGCGGCGAGCACGATCGCCGCCTTCTCGGGCGCGCTCGGCCCTTGCTCCGACACCCGCCGAGGCGCTAAAGAGGCGCCGTGGGGCGGTTAGCTCAGCTGGTTAGAGCATCTCGTTTACACCGAGAGGGTCCGCGGTTCGAATCCGTGACCGCCCACCAGCCTTCGCTCGCTTCGCGAGCTTCGGCTGGGCAAGCCGGCAACTCGGCAGGCCAGCATTCGTGCTCGTGGCGCGAAGTGAGCGAAGGCTGCCGCGCCGAAGCCCAACGGGCGAAGGCGGGCTTTGAGCCGCGAGCTTCGGCTCGGCAAGCCAACCTCAATCCTGCGGCCTCCCCGGCAGCAGCGGCACCGCGTCGATCCATACCGCCGCCGACTGGCACCAGATCTGCCTGACGGGGCGCAATTTGTCGCGCTGGCGGATAGAGCCCCAGCGGATGCCCCAATCGTCGGCCTCATCGCCCTCGCCGCTGGTGAACAGCGGGGAACCGCAATCGGCGCAGAAGTGCTGGAAGCGCATCCGGCCGTTGTCGCCGCGCTTGCCGTAGACCTTGGGCGTGCCGCCGGTCAGGCGGACATCAACGCCGGAGCAGACGGCCGTCACCCGGAACGGCGAGCCGGTCAGCGTCTGGCAATCGGTGCAGTGACAGACCGAGACCTCCTCCGGATCGACCTCGGCCTCGAAGGTGATTGTCCCGCAATGGCATTGCCCGTCGACGTGCATCGCCCTCCTCCCCTTGCCCCCAAAACAAAAACGGCGCCCGAAGGCGCCGTTCTATCATCTTTTCGCCGAACCTCAGTGAGCGGTCAGGCCGCCGGCGGCTTCATCGCCGTCCGGCTTCACCGTCACCTTGGTGTCCTCTTCCCAGACGATCGGCACAGGCTTCTTCACCAGCGCCTTGGCGACGACGTCGTCGAGGCGCGAGACCGGGATGATCTCCATGCCGCCCTTGATCGCATCGGAAATCTCCGTGAGATCCTTGGCGTTGTCCTCGGGGATCAGCACCGTCTTGATGCCGCCGCGGGCCGCAGCCAGCAGCTTCTCCTTCAGGCCGCCGATCGGCAGCACGCGGCCGCGCAGCGTGATCTCGCCGGTCATCGCGACATCGTGGCGGACCGGGATGCCGGTCATGACCGAGATGATCGCGGTGGCCATGGCGACGCCCGCGGACGGGCCGTCCTTCGGCGTCGCGCCCTCAGGCACGTGCACGTGGATGTCGCGGCGGTCGAACATCGGCGGCTCGATGCCGTAGTTGATCGCCCGCGAGCGGACGTAGGACGCCGCCGCCGAGATCGACTCCTTCATCACGTCACGCAGATTGCCCGTGACCGTCATCTTGCCCTTGCCGGGCATCATGACGCCTTCGATGGTGAGCAGCTCACCGCCGACATCAGTCCAGGCAAGACCGGTGACGATGCCGACCTGCGGCTCGCTCTCGATCTCGCCGAAGCGGTACTTCGGCACGCCGAGCAGCTCTTCCAGAGTCTTCTCGGTGACCTTGACCGACTTCTTCTTGGAGATCATCAGCTCCTTCACCGCCTTGCGGGCGAGTGTGGAGAGCTCACGCTCCAGATTACGCACGCCCGCTTCGCGGGTGTAGCGGCGGATCAAAAGCAGCAGCGCGTCGTCGTCGATCGAAAACTCCTTGGAGTCCAGGCCATGCTTGGACACCGCGTTCGGGATCAGATGCTTGCGCGCGATCTCGACCTTCTCGTTCTCGGTGTAGCCCGCGATCCGGATGATCTCCATGCGGTCCATCAGCGGCCCGGGAATATTGAGCGTATTCGCGGTCGTGATGAACATCACGTTGGACAGATCGTAGTCGACCTCGAGATAGTGGTCGTTGAAGGTGCCGTTCTGCTCGGGGTCGAGGACCTCGAGCAGAGCCGAGGACGGATCGCCGCGGAAATCGGCGCCCATCTTGTCGATCTCGTCCAGCAGGAACAGCGGATTGGACGACTTCGCCTTGCGCATCGACTGGATGATCTTGCCGGGCATCGAGCCGATATAGGTGCGGCGGTGACCGCGGATCTCGGCCTCGTCGCGCACGCCGCCGAGCGAGACGCGCACGAATTCGCGCCCCGTCGCCTTCGCGATCGACTTGCCGAGCGAGGTCTTGCCGACGCCGGGAGGCCCGACCAGGCACAGGATCGGGCCCGTGAGCTTGTTGGCGCGCGACTGCACGGCGAGATACTCGACGATGCGCTCCTTGACCTTCTCCAGCCCGTAGTGATCGGAGTCCAGGATGGCCTGCGCCGATTCCAGGTCCTTCTTCACCTTGGACTTCTTGTTCCACGGGATCGACAGCAGCCAATCCAGATAGTTGCGCACGACGGTCGCTTCCGCGGACATCGGCGACATCTGGCGCAGCTTCTTCAATTCATGCTGCGCCTTCTCGCGCGCTTCCTTGGAGAGCTTGGTCTTGGCGATCTTCTCTTCGAGATCGGCGAGCTCGTCGCGACCGTCGTCGTCGCCGAGTTCCTTCTGGATCGCCTTCATCTGCTCGTTGAGATAGTACTCGCGCTGGGTCTTCTCCATTTGTCGTTTGACACGAGAACGAATCCGCTTCTCGACCTGCAGCACCGAGATCTCGCTCTCCATCAGGCCCAGCACCTTCTCAAGGCGCGTGGTGACGGACAGCGTCTCCAGGATACCCTGGCGATCCGCGATCTTGACGGCGAGATGCGAGGCAACGGTGTCGGCGAGCTTGGCGAAATCGGTGATCGCCTGCACGACGCCGACGACCTCGGCCGAGATCTTCTTGTTGAGCTTCACATAGCTCTCGAAGTCGGACACGACCGAGCGCGACAGCGCTTCCGCCTCGACCGACTTCGCATCGGTGTCGGCCAGCGCAATGGCGGTCGCTTCGTAATAGTCGGCGCGATCGGTGTATTTCTGCACGCGCGCACGCTCGAGCCCTTCGACCAGCACCTTCACGGTGCCGTCGGGAAGCTTCAAGAGCTGCAGCACGCTGGCAAGCGTACCGGTCTCGTAAATGGAGTCGGGCGCCGGATCATCGTCGGACGCGTTCTTCTGCGTCGCGAGCATGATCAGCGCGTCGTTCTTCATCACCTCTTCGAGCGCGCGGATCGACTTCTCGCGACCGACGAAGAGCGGAACGATCATGTGCGGGAAGACGACGATGTCGCGCAGCGGCAGCACGGGATAGGCGTGCGTTTCGCCATGAACGATGGTTGGCCTGGGTTTTGGATTAGTCATGGCCTTTTCCTTTTGCTTTGCCCCCTTGCACGCAGCCCGCCATGCTCATGCGCAACCGCCACAAGGTGCCGAGGTGATCCGCAAAACCGATCGGTCCGTTTTTCGCGTTGGACCGGCTCGCCGGATCGGAACTGAGGCGAATCCGGAAGAGAATTTTCGCTCGCCGCCGACATTAGGTGGCTATCGACCCGGGGGGTGTCAAGTCATTGAAAAACGCGCGCCATCAGGCGCTTACGCAACGCGGTAAGCGACGCAACATCGGCTGCGGAGATACACTTCCGCAGCCCACTTTGAAGATACAATTGGAGCGTTCCAGCGCCGAAAGATCAGGCGCTGGCATTCTCGACGGCGCGATCGGACCGATCGGCGTAGATGTAGAGCGGACGCGCCGTTCCTTCCACGACTTCGCGCGAAATCACGACCTCTTCCACACCTTCCAGGCCCGGCAGATCGAACATGGTCTCGAGCAGGATCGCCTCGAGGATCGAACGCAATCCGCGCGCACCGGTCTTGCGCTCGATCGCCTTGCGGGCAACCGCGCCAAGCGCCTCGTCGGCGAAGGTCAGCTCGATGTTCTCCATCTCGAACAGCCGCTGGTACTGTTTCACCAGCGCGTTCTTCGGCTCGGTGAGGATCTTCTTCAGCGAGGTCTCATCGAGGTCCTCGAGCGTCGCCACGACCGGCAGACGGCCGACGAACTCGGGGATGAGGCCGTACTTCAGGAGGTCCTCAGGCTCGACGTGACGGAAGATCTCGCCGGTCCGGCGGTCTTCCGGCGCCATCACCTGGGCTGCGAAGCCGATCGAGGTCGACCGTCCGCGCGCCGAGATGATCTTCTCGAGGCCGGCGAAGGCACCCCCGCAGATGAACAGGATGTTGGTGGTATCCACCTGCAGGAACTCCTGCTGCGGATGCTTGCGGCCGCCCTGCGGCGGGACCGAAGCCACCGTGCCTTCCATGATCTTGAGCAGCGCCTGCTGCACGCCCTCACCCGACACGTCGCGCGTGATCGAGGGATTGTCGGACTTGCGGCTGATCTTGTCGATTTCGTCGATGTAGACGATGCCGCGCTGGGCGCGCTCGACGTTGTAGTCGGCGGCCTGGAGCAGCTTCAGGATGATGTTCTCGACGTCCTCACCGACATAGCCGGCCTCGGTCAGCGTCGTCGCATCGGCCATGGTGAACGGCACGTCCAGGATGCGGGCGAGCGTCTGCGCGAGCAGCGTCTTGCCCGAGCCGGTCGGACCGATCAGCAGGATGTTCGACTTCGCGAGCTCGACGTCGTTGTGCTTGGTCTGGTGGTTGAGGCGCTTGTAGTGATTGTGCACCGCGACCGACAGGACCTTCTTCGCATGGCTCTGGCCGATCACGTAGTCGTCCAGGACCTTGCAGATTTCCTTCGGCGTCGGAATGCCGTCGCGCGACTTGACCAGCGAGGATTTGTTTTCCTCGCGGATGATGTCCATGCAGAGCTCGACGCACTCGTCGCAGATGAAGACCGTGGGACCCGCGATCAGTTTGCGGACTTCGTGCTGGCTCTTGCCGCAGAACGAGCAATATAGCGTGTTCTTGGAGTCGCTCGTGCCGACCTTACTCATTCATGTCTCCGTCCGCGGTTCGATCCCGTTCCGCTCGATCGCTCCATTCCGACACGATGGTCGGCATGAAGCTTAAGTAGAGCAAATTCCGTACCAAAAAAGACCCTACGCGTTACATCCCGTGCGAATCACGGTCACTCGATTCTCCGCGATCATAGCCGATCATTCGTAGCCAACCATGCTGTCACCCGACTATCAAGAATTCGCTAATCGGGGGTCGCCGGCTACCCGTGACAATACCGTGATTTCCGGTCTTGGCACGGGCGAAGTGATCGAAATCACCCCGGCGTTGCTGGATTGCCACGAAAAACAAGCACGAAAGCGGAACCTTCTGCTTGCCGCAGGGCGCAAAATACCGTTTTGCGACGCGCACACGCGTCCTAAACGTGAACGCCGCCCTGATGGTGCCCGGCGATGCCCGAGGGTCGAGTAAGGGATCGCCGCAGCCCCAGTAGTGCTACGGGGTCTTCGCCGCCGCCGGTTCCTCGGCACGCTTGTCGATGACCCTGTCGACCAGGCCGAACTCCTTGGCGTCGTTCGCGGTCAGGAACTTGTCGCGTTCCAGCGCGTCCTCGATCGCCTTGTAGGTCTGGCCGGTGTGCTTCACGTAGATCTCGTTGAGCCGCTTCTTCAGGTTCAGGATTTCCTGCGCGTGCAGCATGATGTCGGTGGCCTGGCCCTGGAAGCCGCCGGAGGGTTGATGCACCATGATGCGCGCGTTCGGCAGCGAGAAGCGCATGTCCTTCTCGCCGGCGGCGAGCAGCAGCGAGCCCATCGAGGCCGCCTGCCCCGTGCACAGCGTCGAGACCGGCGGGCGGATGAACTGCATGGTGTCGTAGATCGCAAGGCCCGACGTCACCACGCCGCCCGGCGAGTTGATGTACATCGAGATTTCCTTCTTCGGATTTTCCGCCTCGAGGAACAACAACTGTGCGACGACCAGCGTCGACATGCCGTCCTCGACCGGACCGGTCAGGAAGATGATGCGCTCCTTCAAGAGGCGCGAGAAGATGTCGTAGGCGCGCTCGCCACGGTTGGTCTGCTCGACCACCATGGGCACGAGGTTCATGTAGGTTTCAACCGGATCGCGCATGAGTCACCTAGGGTTTTTAAGAGGCGGACATCGCCAGTCTTGACTGCCAGTTTGGGCTGGATCTGCTGAAGGCCGATGGACGTCCCGTGATGCAGGAACTTGGTAGAGGTAGAAGGCGTACCGACAGATATAGCCCAATTCGCACCTGACAAGTGCGGAGCGCATTAAGGCTTAATCCGCGGGGCAGTTGAAGCTGATTCGTACGAAGAGGCCCAGCCGGCCATCTGGCTAGCTGGGCCTCTTTGCCGATCATCCTTAATGGATGGCTGCCTCAGAGCCCCATTCCGATGGTATCGAAACGGGCCTCAGGCTGCGGTCTTTTCCGCCTCGTCGTCCTTGTAGAGGTCCTCGCGCGAGACCTTCTTCTCGGTCACGTTGGCGAGCTCGAGGATGAAGTCGACGACCTTGTCCTCATAGATCGGTGCACGGAGCTGGGCCAACGCCTGGGCGTTGCTGCGGTAATAGTCCCAGACTTCCTTCTCGCGGCCGGGCATCGAGCGGGCGCGCTCGATCACGGCGCGGCCGACCTCGTCGTCGGTCACGGTGATCTTGTTCTTCTCGCCGATCTCGGAGAGCACGAGACCGAGCCGCACGCGGCGGTCGGCGATCTTGCGGTACTCTTCCTTGGCGGCGTCCTCAGTGGTGTCCTCGTCGGCAAAGGTCTTGCCTGCGGAGTCCATCTCGGCCTTGACCGAGTTCCACATGAGATTGAACTCCTCGTCGACCAGCGAGGGCGGCGCCTCGAAGCGATGGGCTTCGTCGAGGCGGTCGAGCAGCGCGCGCTTGACGCGCTGGCGCGTCGCGCCGGCGAACTCGACGTTCAGACGCTCGCGCGCGGCTTCCTTGAGCTTGTCCAGCGATTCGAGGCCAAGCGTCTTGGCGAACTCGTCGTCGATCGCGATGTCCTGCGGCGCCTCGATCGAGGTCGCGGTGGTCTCGAACTCGGCGGGCTGGCCGGCGAGCTTGTCGTTCATGTAGTTCTTCGGGAACGACACCTTCAGCGTGCGGGTCTCGCCCGCGCCGATGCCGGTCAGCTGCTCCTCGAAGCCGGGAATGAAGGTGTTGGAGCCGATCACGACCTGGATGCCTTCGCCGGTGCCGCCCTCGAAGACTTCGCCGTTGATGGAGCCCTTGAAGTTGATGGTGACGCGGTCACCCGACTCGGCCTTGGCGCCCTCGGCCTTCGCGGCATAGCCGCGGTTGGTATCAGCGATGCGCTTGATCGCCTCGTCGACGTCGGCGTCGGTGACGTCGGCCACGGGCTTCTCGACCTGGAAGGTCTTGAAGTCGGCGAGCGCGATCGCCGGCACCACCTCGATCGCGACCGTGTAGGTCAGATCGGTCTTGCCGCTCAGCAGCTCCTCGACCTCGGCCTGCTCGCTCGGCATGGTGATCTTCGGCTCGGTCGCAAGGCGGAAGCCGCGCTCGGAGAACAGCTGCGTATTGGTGTCGCGGATGGTCTGGTCGATGGTCTCGGCCATCACCGAGCGGCCGTAGACCTTCTTCAGGTGAGTGACCGGCACCTTGCCGGGGCGGAAGCCGTTGATGCGGACCTTGTCCTTGAGGTCGACGAGCTTGGCGCCGGCCTTGGCGTCGAGATCAGACGCGGGAACGCTGATCTTGAACTCGTGCTTCAAACCTTCCGAGAGGGTTTCTGTGACCTGCATGGCGTCCAATCTTCTTCCCGTTCGGTCCCGGCGCGCATGCGTCGGGACGCTGTCATTAATCGATCCGGCGCGAGGCAAACGCCTCAACGCCGGTGCTTCATCGAACCGGCTCCCGGCGGACAAACATCCGCGCGAAAGCAGGTCTCGTAATCCGTGCAAACGCGATAAGCGCTTGGTGCGGGCGGAGGGACTCGAACCCCCACAACTTTCGTCACTGGAACCTAAATCCAGCGCGTCTACCAGTTCCGCCACGCCCGCGTAAATTTGCATCAAGACCGGCCGCGATGCCGCGGGCGGCCGGGCTTATAACATGTGCCTGACTGTTCGCAGCAAAAAAATGGCCCGATGGAGGCAGGCTTTACGTAGGCACGACGGCTGGACTTATCCAGCGTAGCGTGGTCCGGATCGGCCCATGAAAACGCGGTTCTTCGACCCGACCCGACGTGAGCTTTTGGCCGGCCTTGCCGCCGGGCTTGGCACCGGGCTTGGCGCCTCGGCGGCCGGGTTGGTCGCCAGCAGTGCCGCCCCGGCCCTGACCGCCCAGCTTTCCCTTCAGGCAAGGCCGCAAACCCTGGCTCTGAGGCCGGGTCAGCCAGCTACACCAATCTGGGAGCTGGCCGCCGTAAGCCACCTCGGGAGCGTCCGTCTCAAGCGCGGCGACCGCTGCGAGGTGGTGTTTCGCAACGACCTGCCTGTCCCACTTGCCCCAGCCTGGTACGGCCTCAATGGCCCGGCCACGGCCGACCCGCTGCGCGGGCGCGCGCCCGCTCCCCCGGGCGCGACCGAAACCTCAATTATTTCAGTACCAAGCGCGGGAACCCTGCTGGCGGACTTCCGCCTCTTCGAGGACGTCCTGACGCGGCCTGCGCGCCCGCTTCCGGTCATCGCGCAGGAGGCAAACGCTGGCGCGGTCGATCGCGACGAGGTCCTGCTGATCGAGGACTGGCGGTTGCGGTCGGACGGCACCGCACTCCCCCCGGGACGGGCCCCAAAGGACGCGACGCCGCTCTATACGCTTAACGGACAGACTTCATTTGAACTCTCAGCTGCAGCTGGCGAGCGTTTGCGGCTGCGCTTTATCAACGGCTCCCAACGCACTGTTCTGGCGATCAAATTGGAAAACCACGACGTCCGGGTAATGGCCCTGGACGGACAACCAGCCGAACCGTTCCCGGCGCGCAACGGTGCTCTGGTCCTGGCCCCGGGCGGGCGTGCCGATGCCATTGTGGATGCGGCCAGCTCGGCCCCGATTCTGCTCCATGACAGCAAGGAGGCGCACCGGATCGGCTCGCTTGCGGTCTCCGGCAGACTGGAGCGCCGCGCGCCGCTGTTGCCGCCGCAGCCGCTCCCTTCCAACGACCTGCCCGACAAGCTGGATCTCCGAGGCGCCCTGCGGTTCGATGTCGCGCTCGGCGCAGCCGACGCTGGATGGGCACGGTGTGCCGACTTCTCCAGATCCTCCGCCCCGGCCCTCCGCGCCAAGGCGGGCCGCACCGTCGTGCTGGCCCTCAAGAACACAGGCCCGGTGACGACCGTCTTCCACCTCCATGGCCACCACTTCCGCCTGCTCGACAAGCTCGACGACGGCTGGAAGCCG
>NZ_AJQF01000228.1:0-44652 GCF_000261705.1 Bradyrhizobium genomosp. III
AGCCCGGCCAGACCCAGCGCATCGCCTTCGCGGCCACCTCCCCCGGTCAATGGCTGATCGAATCCGTCGCAACCGACTGGGCCGCGCCACGGCTGGTGCGGTGGTATGGGGTGGAGTGATCTCTTGTAAGATCGGTTTCGCTGCACCCTACCCGTCCTACCCGCCGTAGCGAACAGCTCAGTACTCCACCCCCAACGCATCATAGATCCGCCGGTGCACAGCCGGCAGCGTCTCGGTGAGATCCTCCGCGATCAGGCCCGGCCCGGCTTCTCGTCCCGCCTCGCCATGCATCCAGACGCCGATGCTGGCGGCTTCGAAGGCCGGCACGCCTTGCGCCAGCAGGCCGGCGATGATGCCGGCGAGCACGTCGCCGGCGCCGGCGGTCGCGAGCCAGGGCGGCGCGTTGGCGGCGATGGTGGCGCGGCCGTCGGGGGCGGCAATGGTGGTGTCCGGGCCCTTCAGGAGCACCACCGCGCCGGAGCGCTCGGCGGCGTCGCGCACGCGCTCCAGCTTGGAGCGGCCCGGATGCTTGTTGCTGAGGTCCGAGAACAGGCGCGGAAACTCGCCCTCGTGCGGGGTCAGCACCACCGCGTTGTCCTGCGATGACTTGATCGATTCGAACAGGCGCTCGGGGGTTGCGGCAAAGCTCGTCAGGGCATCGGCATCGAGCACCAGACGACGCTGCGCACTGAGCGCGGTGTGGACGAGATCGCAGGTGCGCTCACCGATGCCCGCGCCGGGGCCGATGATGCAGGTGTTGTAGCGCTTGTCGCCGAGCAGCTCGCCGAACTCGACGACGGTATCGACGGGGCGAACCATGACGGCCGTGAGCGCAGCCGCGTTGATCGCGAGCGCATCGCGCGGGCTCGCCAATGTCACAAGGCCCGCCCCTGCCCGCAGCGCGCCGCGCGCGGCGAGCCGCGCAGCGCCGGTCGCCGCCGCATCGCCGGAGACTGCCAGCACATGCCCCCGCGCGTATTTGTGGCCATCGAGGCGCGGCACCGGAAAAGCGGCGCCCCAGACATCCGGATCGTCCTCGAACGTCTGCGGCGCGATCTCGTCCAGCACCTGCGCGTCGATGCCAATGTCGGCGACGCGCACGCGGCCGCAATGCATCCGGCCGGGCAGCAAGAGATGCGCCGGTTTCTTGCGGAAGAAGGTGACGGTTTCGGTGGCGTTCACCGCCGCGCCCATCACCGCCGCGCTGGTGCCGTTGATGCCGCTCGGCAGGTCGACCGCGAGCACCGGGGCGCCGTTGGCGTTGATCGCCTCGATCATCGCGCGCGCCTCGCCGTCGACGGGACGGCTGAGGCCTGCGCCGAACAGCGCATCGATGATCAGCGCTGGGCGTCCGATCGCCTGTGGATTGAACGGCAGCACCGGATGCTTCCAGCCGCGCGCCGCGGAGGCCGCGTCGCCCTGGAGCTGGTCGCGCTCGCACATCAGGATGACCGAGACCTCCCGCCCCTGCGCGGCGAGCTCGGCGGCTGCGACAAAACCGTCACCGCCATTGTTGCCGGGGCCGGCCACGATCAGGATCGGCCCCTCCTCCACCAGCGCCTGGGCGGCCTCGGCGACGGCCTGGCCCGCGCTCAGCATCAGCTTGAAACCGGGCGTGCCGGCCGCGATGGTGAGCTGGTCGGCGCGCTGCATTTCAGCGGTGGTCAGAACTTCCATGCCACTTCCCTGGTCCAAACGCCTTTTCAACAGGCACATGCCGCGCCGCCCCACCCTGGGGAACATCGATCTGCACACTTATTGAACCGTTTGCCTATTTCGTAGTCTTCGGTATTTTGTGCAGGTCGGCACCACTACTCAGAGATGCTCGTTAAAAGGCTGATAACGCTCCAACAATCAGGACATGTGCAACTTGGCATAGACCCTGCTTTCGAGGAAGCCGCTTCGGTTCGTCGTGCTCACTGGCATCTATCAGGGTGTGGCCGGCCGTTGTTGCCGGACTGGTCAGGGTTTCAGGCATAGCGAAGACAAGATCGTGCGTTAAGAAAAGCGCATCCTGACGAAGACGTTGCTATTTGATCGAAAGGCCGGAGGCGCGCAGTGAAGAAAATCGAAGCCATCATCAAGCCATTCAAGCTCGACGAGGTGAAGGAAGCGCTTCAGGAAGTCGGCCTTCAGGGCATCACCGTCACCGAAGCCAAGGGTTTTGGCCGGCAGAAGGGGCACGCCGAGCTCTACCGCGGCGCAGAATACATCGTCGACTTCCTGCCCAAGGTGAAGATCGAGATCGTGATCGGCGACGATCTGGTCGAGCGCGCCATCGACGCGATCCGCCGCGCCGCGCAAACCGGACGCATTGGCGATGGTAAGATCTTCGTCTCCAACATCGAAGAGGCGATCCGCATCCGAACCGGCGAATCCGGGCTGGACGCTATCTGAGCCGGGTGCTATCCCGAATTTTGCGACACTCCGACTAGAAAGAAGGCTGCTTCGGCGGCCTGATTTCGTTTGTGCGGTCGCGCAAAACTCGCCCGAGCGAGAATAATTTTGCTCATCTGGAAACCGACCCGCAGAGCCAAAAGGGGTATGCATGAAGACCGCCAAAGACGTCCTGAAATCGATCAAGGACAACGACGTCAAGTACGTCGACCTGCGCTTCACCGATCCGCGCGGCAAGTGGCAGCATGTGACGTTCGACGTCAGCATGATCGACGATGACATCTTCGCCGAAGGAACGATGTTCGACGGCTCCTCGATCGCCGGCTGGAAGGCGATCAACGAGTCCGACATGTGCCTGATGCCCGATCCGGTCACCGCGACGATCGACCCGTTCTTCGCCGAGACCACGATGGTCATCACCTGCGACGTGCTCGAGCCGACCACCGGCGAGCCCTACAACCGCGACCCCCGCGGCATCGCCAAGAAGGCCGAGGCCATGGTGAAGTCGATGGGCGTGGGCGACAGCGTGTTCGTCGGCCCCGAGGCCGAGTTCTTCGTGTTCGACGACGTGCGCTATTCGGCCGAGCCCTACAAGACCGGTTTCCGCCTCGACTCCTCGGAGCTGCCGACCAACTCCGACACCGAATATGAAGGCGGCAATCTCGGCCACCGCATCCGCACCAAGGGCGGTTACTTCCCCGTCCCGCCGCAGGACTCGGTGCAGGACATGCGCTCGGAGATGCTGGGCGCCATGGCCAAGATGGGCGTCAAGGTCGAGAAGCATCACCACGAAGTCGCGTCCGCCCAGCACGAACTCGGCATGAAGTTCGACACGCTGACGCTGATGGCCGACCACATGCAGATCTACAAGTACTGCATCCACCAGGTCGCGCACATCTACGGCAAGACCGCCACCTTCATGCCGAAGCCGATCTTCGGCGACAACGGCTCGGGCATGCACGTGCACCAGTCGATCTGGAAGGACGGCAAGCCGGTGTTCGCCGGCAACAAATACGCCGACCTCTCGGAGACCTGCCTGCACTACATCGGCGGCATCATCAAGCACGCCAAGGCGATCAACGCCTTCACCAACCCGTCGACCAACTCCTACAAGCGCCTGGTCCCGGGCTATGAGGCCCCCGTGCTGCTCGCCTACTCCGCGCGCAACCGCTCGGCCTCCTGCCGCATCCCCTACACCGCTTCGCCGAAGGCCAAGCGCGTCGAGGTGCGCTTCCCCGATCCGATGGCCAACCCGTATCTCGGCTTCGCCGCGATGCTGATGGCCGGCCTCGACGGCATCAAGAACAAGATCGATCCGGGGCCGGCGATGGACAAGGACCTCTACGACCTGCCGAAGGAAGAGCTGAAGCAGATCCCGACCGTCTGCGGTAGCTTGCGCGAGGCGCTCGAAAACCTCGACAAGGACCGCGGCTTCCTCAAGGCCGGCGGCGTGTTCGACGACGACTTCATCGACGCCTATATCGAGCTGAAGATGACCGAAGTCGCCCGCTTCGAAATGACCCCGCATCCGGTCGAGTTCGAGATGTACTATTCGGGCTAAACGGCCCGGAAGGTATCCGACAAGCAAAAGGCGCTCCGCAAGGAGCGCCTTTTCGTTTGAATCATAGGGTGTACGACCTGCCCGCTACCACGTCGCCGTAAAGGCCTTCTGCAGCTCTGCCGGCGCGGTCACGCCGCCCGCGATCAGCAATTGCGTGAGCACCCGCGCCTTCTGCGGATTGAGGTCCTCGGACACGACGAACCCGTTCTTGTCGTCGTCGACCTCGACGTTCCGCGTCACGAAGCCCGACCGAGCCCGCGTCGAGCGAACCACGATGACGCCCTTCTTCGCCGCAGCTTCGAGCGCATCGAGCGCCGGCTTCGAGGTGTTGCCGTCGCCGACGCCGGCCAGCACGATGCCCTTGGCGCCGTGCGAGATGGCGTCCTCGATCGGAACGGCGTCCATGTTGGCGTGCGAGTACACAATCGCGACGCGCGGCAATTGCTCGCCGGCTGGAAGCTGATAGGTCGCGCGCTTGAGACCTTGAGCCTGCGCCATGAAGCGAATGCCGCCGGCGCTGTCGACATAGCCGACCGGCCCGTCATTGGCCGAGCTGAACGTCTCGATGCTGGTGGTGTTGGTCTTGGTGACCGAGCGTGCGCCCTGAATCTTGTCGTTCAGCACCGCCAGCACGCCGCGCCCGCGCGAGCGCGGGTCGGCCGCCACCTGCACGGCCTCGTAGAGATTGCCGGGGCCGTCCGCGCTGACGGCCGTCGCCGGCCGCATCGAGCCGACGATCACCACCGGCTTGTCGCCGCGCACCACGTTGTCGAGGAAGAACGCGGTCTCCTCGAGCGTATCGGTGCCATGGGTGATGACGACCGCATCGGCCTCGTTCTTGTCGAAGGCCTCCTGGATGCGACGAGCCAGCGCAAACCAGACCTTGTCGTTCATGTCCTGGGACCCGATCGACGAGATCTGCTCGGCGTTCAGCCTTGCGAGCTTGTCCAGGCCCGGCACCGATTGCATCAGCTGCTCGCCCGTGATCTGGCCGGATTTGTAGGCGCCGGTCGCACGCGCGTCGGCCTGGCCTGCGATGGTGCCGCCGGTCGCAAGCACGAGAATGCGCGGCAGGCCGGCAGCCATCGCGTCCTTGCCCGATTCCGCGGCCTGCGCCGCGGCGATCCCCCACGACCAAAGTGCGAGGGCGATCAGCGGAGCGGCGAGGATCGACGGCCGATTTCGGCGGTGGATTGCGGGTCTGGCGGCATGCTGCGTCATCGAATTCTCCTCCCGTTCAAGTTGGGATCGACATTCGATACGCCCAATGGGGCCGAAGATGGGTCGGCCTGTTCTTGTCGCTAAGGATTGTCCCGCCGCGGCATAAAATGGTCGAGCAGGCCCGTCGGCAGCGGAAAGACCACGGTCGACGACCGTTCGCCCGCGATATCGTGCAGGGCCGCGAAATAACGCAGCTGCATCGCCTGAGGCTCCTGCGCGAGAATCCGGCCGGCCTCGACGAGCTTTTCGGCAGCCTGCTGCTCGCCCATCGCATTGATCACCTTGGCGCGCCGCAACCGTTCCGCCTCGGCCTGTTTGGCAATCGCGCGCACCATGGTTTCGTTGATATCGACGTCCTTGATCTCTATGCCGGTCACCTTGATGCCCCAGACGTCGGTCTGCTTGTCGAGGATCTCCTGGATGTCGGCGTTCAACCTGTCGCGCTCGGCCAGCATCTCGTCGAGCTCGTGCTTGCCGAGCACCGAGCGCAACGTGGTCTGCGCGAGCTGGCTGGTGGCGGCCATGTAATCGCCGACCTTGATGATGGCACGTTCGGGGTCGACGATGCGGAAGTACAGAACGGCGTTGACCTTGACGGACACGTTATCCCGCGAAATCACGTCCTGCGGCGGCACGACCTGCACCATCACGCGGAGGTCGACCTTGACGAGTTGCTGCACGACCGGAATGAGGATGATGAGGCCCGGGCCCTTCACGCCGGTAAAACGGCCGAGCGTGAAGATGACGCCACGCTCGTATTCGCGCAGGATCCGAATGGCCTGGGATAGAAACATGATGACGAGCAGCAGAAGCGCCGCATAGGTCAGATATTCCAGCATCATGATGTACCTCCCTCACCGGTCCTGGCCGGTGCGCGCCGTATCAGCAGCGTCAGGTCGACGACGTTCGCGACTTCGACCGTCTCTCCGGGCTTGAACGTTTCGGCGCCACGCGCCTGCCAGCGCTCGCCATGGGCGAAGACGTGACCTTCGCTCCCAGTCCAGTCGAGAACCTCGGCGGGCAAGCCTCGCATCGCCTGCGCGCCGACCCGTTCCGGAGCCCGGGCGGCACGCCGAAGCGAACCGAGCACGACCAGAGCAAAGCCGGTGAACACGGCGGCCGTGATGCCGATCACCCACCACGACAGGTGGTAGCCGGGCGCCTCGACCCTGAAGAGCATCAGCGCTCCCAGCACGAAAGCGATGATCCCCCCGAGACCGATCACCACCGTCGGATTGAAGGCTTCGACGGTGAGAAGCACGATGCCGACCAGCATCAGGGCAAGGCCGGCATAGTTGATCGGCAGCAAATTGAGCGCATAGAGACCGATCAGCAGGCAGATCGCGCCGACCACGCCGGGAGCGACGGCTCCGGGAGACATGAACTCGAAGATCAGGCCGTAGATGCCGACCATCAGGAGAATGAACGCCACATTCGGATCGGTGATGACCGCCAGGAAGCGGGATATCCATCCGGGGTCGATGGCTTCGACGACCGCATCCTTGGTCGCGAGGCGTTGCGTCTTGCCGCCTGCAACCTCCACCACGCGGCCATCGAGCTGCCTCAGCAATTCAGCCTGATCGCGCGCGACCAGCTCGATGGCGTGGGCCTGCAGCGCGCCGTTGGCAGAGAGAGTGGCGGCCTCACGGACCGCTTTCTCCGCCCAGTCCACATTGCGGCCACGCAGCTCCGCAAGGCTGCGGATGAAAGCAACCGCGTCATTGGTCACCTTTGCCGTCATCGCATCCTTGGGCTGATCTCTGGGCTGATCCTTCTCGCTCTGCTGGTCACCGTCCTTCTTGTCCTTGCCGCCCTTGTCCGGTGTACCGCCCGGCAGCCCCGGCAGCGGTCCGCCAATCTGCACCGGCGTTGCCGCACCGATATTGGTGCCCGGCGCCATCGCCGCGATGTGGGTCGCATAAAGGATATAGGTCCCCGCGCTCGCCGCGTGGGCGCCGGAGGGGGCGACGTAACCGACGACAGGCACGGGCGAGGCCAGCACATCCGCAATGATCTCGCGCATGCTGGTATTGAGGCCGCCGGGCGTGTTGATTCTCAGAAGCACGACCTCGGCGCGCCGTTCGCTTGCCTTGGCCAAGGCCTCCTTCACGTAACTGGCCGACGCAGGGCCAATGGCTCCGTCGATCGACACAATCAGTGCAAGACGGCCGTTCTCCTCCGCTGAACTGGGAAGGAGGCAGCAGATCAAAGCCACGACGCCAATCGCCGCAACGAGGGCCGCCTTCATGGTCTGCACGGCAGGGCTCCCTTGCAGAGCATATGGTGTTCGCCTCTCGAACCTCAATGCAGCCGTGTGCTGGTGCAGGCCCTTGTCCTGATTGTGCGATGCAATGGAAACCGCCCCGTAGATCGGTTGAGCACGGGGCGGTGGCGGGCGGACCATGCCTTGAGCTGATCCGCCCACGCATTCCGTGCTGCTAGCGCCGCGCGATCCGCACCCCGTCCGTCCCGATCGGGCCGAACGTGCTCGCGATGATCTCAGCTGTCGGCTGCATGCCGCCGAGCGACCAGTGCGAGGGCTCCTGCTCCTCGATCCTGACCCAGACGTTGCGGCGGAAATCCGGGCTGCCCTGCCCTTCGACCTCGACCAGGAGGTCGGTGACGCGTTCGAGCAGCGTCTTCTTCTGCGCGGCATCCAGAATGCCGCGGACGGTGGAAATGGTGACGTAAGGCATGTCTCTCTCCAATCATGTCGGTTGACGACGGCGGCAGATTGGACCGGACGCTCTCCGCAAGGCAGTGGCGGATAAGACAGAGATCAGGCAATTTCCGCCACGCGCCCGCGGACCCCATCGGATAGGATCGCGGCGTCAACCCCGGGGGGTCTCATCAAGCTCGCAATTCTGGCACTGCAAGGCTGCATGCATTCGGCGATCGCCGGCGTCGCCGACATCCTGTCGCTCGCCAATCACGTCATGCAGCAGAGCGGCGCAAAATCCCGCTTCAGCTGGCAGACGCTTTCGCTCGACGGCAAATCCGTGCGCGCCGGCGGCGGCCGGATGGTCGTGGTCGATGGCGGGATCGGGCAACGCACTCGCTTCGACGCGATCCTCGTCCCCGGTAACCTCGTCGATCACGTCACGGCCGAGCGCCTGCAACCGCAATATGCCCGGGCCGGCGCCTGGCTCCGGCAGCAACACGCGAACGGCCGGCTGATCGGCGCGTTCTGCAGCGGCGTGTTCCTGCTGGCCGGCGCCGGCCTGCTCGACAACCGCCGCGCCACCATCACCTGGTGGCTGCAGGGCGAACTGCGGCAGCGTCATCCCACCATCGACCTCGCCGCCGACGCCGTCATCACGGTTGCGGACCGCATCGTCTGCGCAGCTGGCCCGATGTCGTGGGTCGACCTGCTGCTCAGGCTGATCGAGCTGGTCGAGGGCAAGGAGACCGCAAAACTATGCGCGGACTACGTCGTCATCGATACCGCGCAGCGCACCCAATCGATCTTCATGCCCGTCGGCTATCTGCTCTCGCAGGACCCGCTGCTGACCAGGGCCGACCTCCTGGTTCGCCGCACCGGCAAGGCTCCCATGACGGTCAAACGGCTTGCCGGCGCGCTCGGCCTCAGCGAGCGGACGCTGAACCGGAAGTTTCAGGAGCTCACGCACGAGCCGCCGCAGGCCTTCATCATGCGCCGCCGCGTCGAGCACGCGCGCACGTTGCTGGAGACGACGACACAGCCGATCAAGGCGATCGCACGCACGACCGGCTATGAAGACGAGAGCAGCTTTCGCAAGGCGTTCCGCAAGCTCACTTTGATGTCACCGCAGGCCTATCGCGCGCGACGGATGGAGCGGACGATGTGAGACGCCTTCGAGCCGTCCGCTTTCGTTCCGCATCCGACTCCACTTCGTTCTCAAAGAACAAATCAGAGCCGCAAAAATCAGGGCGGAGCAATTCCTACTGATTGGTTTACGTAGGGCGGATTAGCCGAAGGCGTAATCCGCCGACTGCTGGTGACGCTCATGCGCGTTCGCCAAAGTCACCGTCCGTGCTGCTCTCCTGCCCAATCCTCAGGAAACAGGCCCGCCTCGACATCTCGGTGGAACGACGAATGCGGCCAGTCCAACACGCGGGTCACATAACCATGCTTCACGGGATTGATGTAACAATACTCGACATGGCGTGCGTAGTCGGTTTCGTCGCGGATGAGGTGCTCCCAGAATCGGTTCTGCCATATGCCACGCTCCCGTCCTGCGATCTGTACCGCGGTCAAAGGCTCCGTCTTCGGCAAGGTCTTCGCGAAGCGCGTCTTGATCAATCTCCACCGCATGGAAAAATCGGCATCGCCGTCCGGAAGCGTCCAGACTGCATGAAGGTGGTCCGGAAGAACGACAAACGCATCGATCGCGAAAGCTTAGTCCCGACGCGTCGCTGCAACAGCCGCGCGCAGCGCTGCGATGTGCTCGACGAGCAGCCTCTGCTTGCGGTCGAGAAGATTGACCGTGAAGAACCAGCAACCACCCGCAACAAATGCACGGCGATAGTTTGGCATTGAAGCTGCCCAATCAAGACAAGATGGCGGATTACGCCTTCGGCTAATCCGCCCTACGGCCCGCTCTGGGCGAATGCGGAGGATGCGAGCAGGAGAAGGACCGTGACGGTGGCGCTGCGCTTCATCGCTGCCCTTAGCGAACAACGCCAGCCGCGTCGTCCGTGCTCGGGATCAGCCAATCGAGCCCGATCAGGCACACTTCGAGGACAACGAACGCGACAATGCCGCCGACCCAGCCGAAGAAGACGATGGAAAAGGTCCCGAGCAAGATTGCGCAAAACAGGTCGGCAAGCACCTTGCAGACGCGGAAGTCTCGGTCGTGTCCAGACGGAAATACGGCATCGGGCGCCCCTTTCGCTGCTCTGGGCCCGGACTTAGCCACAGCGCGAGGCGACCGTCTACTCCGCCAGCCTGCTGATCAGTTGCGACGTCGCAATCGAGATCCGCCGCTCCCCGTGCAAGGGCAGCGTTCGCAGGTCACCGGCAGCCCTCCAATATCTTTGGATCAATCCCCGGGCGGAGATACTTCCTCAATTCTTCGGCTGGCCGAAATCAAGCGGCGGCGGCAGCTCGATGTCCGGAATTTCGATCTTGATCTTGTCCAGATCCACCTTCCTCGGAGCGTCCAGCAGCCCCGTGACCGTGATCGGGAATGCGATGACGACCGCAACCATGATCGCCTGCAGGCCGATCCAGGGCATAGCGCCCCAATAGATGTCCGAGCTCTTGACCTCCTTCGGCGCAACACCCCGCAGGTAGAACAAGGCGAAGCCGAACGGCGGATGCAGGAAGGAGGTCTGCATGTTGACGCAGAGCATGACACCGAACCAGATCAAGGCAGCATCCGCCCCGACGACGGGAGTGAGCAGCTTCTGCGCGATCGGCGCGATCATCGGGATGATGATGAAGGCGATCTCGAAGAAGTCGAGGAAGAAGGCGATGAAGAAGATGAACAGGTTCATGAAGATCAGGAATCCCCAGACCCCGCCCGGCAGCGATGTCAGCATGTGCTCCAGCCAGACACCACCGTTGCAACCGAGAAAGACGATCGAGAAGCAGGTCGATCCGATCAGGATGAACGTCACCATGCAGGTGATGCGCATAGTGGTCTCGTAGCCCTGCTTGACCAGGGTGCGCAGGTCCGGAATCCTGACCGCCTCGATGCAGACCCAGGCGACGGCGAGATAGGCAATCGCGAAGGCGATCTTGAACGCCAGATTCTGCGTGAAGTAGATCCCGATGATGGTGCCGACACCCGCCGCCGCAACGCCGACGAGCAATATCTTGCGGCCAGCCAGGCTGAAATCCTTGTGATGGATGACGGCAAGGACGATCGCGCCGACGGCGCCCATCGCGCCTGCTTCGGTCGGGGTGGCGAGGCCCAGCATCATCGTGCCGAGCACCACGAAGATCAGGACGGCGGACGGAATGATGCCCAAAAGGCATTTGCGCCAGAGCGCCCAGCCAGTGAGCGTCCTTGCTTCCTTGGGCACGGCCGGAACATGGCCCGGCTTGATCACGCTCAGCGCAAACGTGTAGCCGGCGAACAGTGCGATCTGGAGGATCGAGGGGCCCCAGGCGCCCAGATACATATCGCCGACCGACTTCCCGAGCTGGTCCGCGAGCACGATCAGAACCAGCGAGGGAGGCACCAGTTGGGTAATGGTGCCGGAGGCTGCGAGCACGCCGGTGATGTAGCGCATGTTGTAGCCGTACCGGATCATCACCGGCATCGAGATCAGCGCCATCGCGATGACCTGCGCCGCCACGGTGCCCGTGATGGCGCCGAGGATGAAGCCGACGATGATCACGGAATAGCCGAGGCCGCCGCGAATGGGACCGAACAATTGCCCCATTGAATCCAGCATATCCTCGGCGAGGCCGCATCGTTCGAGGATCGAGCCCATGAACGTGAAGAAAGGAATTGCCAGCAGCAGCTCGTTGGCCAGAACGCTGCCGTAGATGCGCTCCGGGATGGCCTGGAGGAAGCTGAACCCGAAAAATCCCTCGTGAATCGCGAGAAATCCGAACGAAAGCCCGAGAGCGGCCAGCGTGAAGGCGACCGGAAATCCGATCAGCATGGCCAGGACCAGCCCGCCGAACATCATCGGCGGCATCATTTCAATCGTGATCATTGGGTCGGCCGCTCGTATTTCGCATCGATCGTGACTTCACCACGCAAGGCCGCAATGCGTTTGATGGCCTCCGAGACGCCTTGCAAAGCCAGCATGAAGAATCCCGCAGGCAGGACAAATTTGATCGGCCACCGGAGGAGGCCGCCGGCATTGTTGGACATTTCGCCGATGATGAACGAGTTGTGGAACATCGCCCATGAGAGGTAGCTGAGGAGCAGGCACGCCGGGACGAGGAATACCAATGTCCCGATCAGGTCGAGCCACAGCTGGCCGCGCTCGGAAAGCATGAGGTACATGATTTCGACGCGCACATGCTCGTTACGCTTGAAAGTATAGGACGAGCCGAACATCACGACGACGGCGAACATATACCACTGCGTCTCGAGCCAGCTGTTGGAGCTGTAACTGAAGGCATAACGGATCATCGCATTTGCAGCGCTGACCACGCAGGCCGCGAGCACCAAAACGTTGCAGACGTTGCCGACTTTTTCATTCAGCCAGTCGATAGCCGTACTTACCGCCAACAATGGGCGCATCGATGCCTTTTCCCCGCTCGCTGAGTGCTACCCCCCAGGCGAGCAGGACCATGGCGCTGCAGCAGCAGCCTTCCATTTCTGCGCGGGAGCTAGTTCCCCTCCTGATGCTTCCGCCCGTTCTTGTTTTGGGCAAGACAAGACATGTTCAGGTCTCGCCAGCCGCGTGAAGCGAGGCCACCATTACCGTCGCCCAATTCCGGGTCAACAGGAAAATTGGACAGTTTGCCGCAGCGGGGTCTAAAACATCGTCGCAGTGCTTAACGGGTTGACCTGCGGGGCATGGTCGAAGCGCGGGCGCGCCTACCCTTCCACGTCGTACTGCTTGCAGAGGTGATCGCCGATCTGGACCAGCATGGCAACGCATTCAGGGTAGCCGGGCCGGTCCGAGGTGGCCTGGTCCGCGCTGGCTCGAAACTCCCAGGAAGTACCATCTCGGAGGATCGAGATTGTCATTCCATCGGGACAATCGGCGTGGACCTTCAACTCGGCCTTCGCCATGGCGATCAGTTCGCTTTCCGTCTTCACAGGTCTGCTCATGAAGGTCATCCTCCGTCTTGGGGCAGAACTTTAGTTGTATCTGCCAAATCCACCAAACAAGTCTTCCCGATAAAGCGGCTACCGGCATTGGGATAGCGCAATAAGTCCCTACCAGGGTCACTCCCGCGAGGCGTCGGGCAAAACACCCGGTCAAGCCCTTGGCGCAAAAATATTCCACTTTCCCGAATTTCGGATTTGTGGCATACCCTCGCCCATCCCGGCCCCTGCCAAAGGGGCGCTGCGCGATCGTCACGAGATGCGGGCCGGGTGGCGGTGGACGCGGTAGCGCCGGCGCGGCTCGGCATGATGACAGGGCGGGCAACCGTGAGTCCTCAGGCGACGCGATACGACCCGGCGCGGTCACAGCGGTTTCGTCGATGCCAGAAGGCGAGCACACGCAAGCCTTCCGGGATTTCGGCGGGATCGTCCGCGGACGGAGAAGTCGTGTGGTCCTGACGCCCGGGGTCTGTGCGTCAAGGCTTGCGGTGATGCGGCGGCCCAACCGGGCACGCGCATCGATCATCCGCAAGGCGACGGGGGCAATAGTGCATCGCTCCCCGGGGAGAGCACGAAGGACACCGTTAAAACCATCCGCGCAGGGAAGGCCGGGCGACCGGCACACCTGTGGTCCACCCCGTGTGCATCTTCGTCGCGCACGGACTTGCGGGTGCCGCCGGCGCCCGGCCTTCCCTGCGCCCTTTGGTCTTCAAGGAGCGCAAACGACAGCAAGCCTCGGGCGAAACGCGCCGCGAGATTGAAGAGGCATGTCTGCGAGTTGCGCTGAGAGCGTGGAGATGCCGACGATGCACCTTGCTCCGTTATTGCGAGGAGTTCTTGCGACGAAGCAATCCAGAATCCCACCGCGGAAAGATTCTGGATTGCTTCCGCCTTCGCCAAGGCTTCGGCGGACAAGTCGCTACGCTTGCAATGACGGTGGGAGAAAGCGCCTCAGCCGCCTCTCGTGCCCCGGACGCAGCGCAGCGCCCCTTAGCGGTGCGCTGCAGAGCCGGGGCCCACCTCGCAGCGGTTCGCAGGGCGGCGCTGGGTCCCGGCCCTGCGCCGCAACGCATACGCGTTGCAGCTTGTCCGGGACACGAGAGTACCCTACGCCGCCGCGCGTTGCCGCGCGACCAGGGCCTCGCCAAAGGCCTCGAACAGCTTGCGGTTGACCGGATTGCGCTGGGGATCGTATTCGGCGTGCCATTGCACGCCGAGCGCGAAGGTCGGGGCTTCCGCGATCCGGATCGCCTCGATGGTGCCGTCCTCGGCGACGCCCTCGACCAGCACGCGCTTGCCGGGATCGAGGATGCCCTGGCCATGCAGCGAATTGACCCTGATCTTCTCGCAGCCGAGCAGTTTTGCGAACGCCCCGCCCGGCGTCAGTTCGACGTCGTGACGGTCGGCGAACACCACGGTCGGATCGGGGTGGATCTCGCCGTTCTCGAGCCTGGGCATGCGATGGTTCATGCGGCCGGGAATTTCGCGGATCTCGGGATGCAGCGAGCCGCCGAAGGCGACGTTCATCTCCTGGAGGCCGCGGCAGATGCCGAACAGCGGCACACCGCGGGCGACGCAGGCGACCGAAAGCGCCAGCGCCACCTCGTCGCGATGGATATCGTACGGCTCGTGGCGCTCGCAGGGATCGACATTGAAGCGGGTCGGATGGACGTTGGCGCGGGCGCCGGTGAGCACGATGCCGTCGACCACGTCGAGCAGCGCGCCGATATCGGTGATATCAGGCGCGCCTGCGAACATCATCGGCAGGCCACCGGAAACCTCGGCCACGGCGCGCAAATTGCGCTCGCCGACCATCTGGACCTGAAATCGATTTTCGACGCGATGGGCATTCCCGATCACGCCGACGACCGGCTTTCTCATCTGTCGTTCCGCGCCTCTCCGATAAGAAGATTCTCCAAACATGCCCTTGGGCTGGAACAAATTCAACAGAAGGGATCGCGGGACGGCAATGCTATTTTCGCGCAAATGCCTCCCGGGCCTCGCCCCCGGCGGGCAGCCCGGCGGCCTGCAGTGCGGTTGCGGCAGGATCGCCCGGGGCGGCCAGCCAGGGCAGTTTCGCATCGATGCCGCGCGTCACGGGCTCTCCGAGCACCCCACCGAAATCGATCGGCCAGAACCCGTTGGGCTCGACCTCGGCAGTGATGCCCCGGATCGCATAGCCCTCGCCCAGAACCGCCTCCGCATGGTCGCCGGCGACAAGGCGGGCCGTCTTAGGATCCTTGGGATCGCCAAAGCTCACGAGCACCGGCACGAGGTCTGCCTGCACCGGGACAACGCCGGTCTGCCGGTGGATATCGTTGAACGAGACGCGGTTGCCGCGCGCGGCGCCATAGGCACGGAGCGCGACATAGTTGATGTCGTCGAAGTCCAGCTTGGCGTCCTGCCGGTGCGCCAGCAATGCCACCAGATTCTTGCTCTGGCCGAGGTCGACGAACACGGCCTCCCCGCGCATCGTGGTGCGGCCGCCGCGGTTATAGTTGCGGTCGGGCACGACGGCCAGAACGCCGGATCCGGCCTTGATCCCGTCAGGCGTCGTGACCTCGACCGTGAGACGAAATTTGTGGCCGGGCCGGTTGATCCGGATCTGGTCGCCGACCACGAGCACGGCGAGAAGCCCGAGCAGACCGGCCCATTTGCTGATGAAGCTCAAACCGCCCCCATTGCTCTTTCCTCATCGCTCTGCACCGTCGGCACGCCGACGTCAAACCAGCGTGTTGACGCGGTCTTGATCCGAAGCGCGTTTGCCCGGAGAGTGCAGCGCGCATTGCGCTGAAAAGGACCCGATGTGACCATGTCGTCCAAAGATGAACGCTCCCGGACCTGCGGCGACCTCGCTTGGGCGATCTCGGTCGGGGGCATCGGCGTCGTGCTGTTCACCGCGCTGCTCGCCTTCACCTGGTATTTCGCCGCCACCCTGCTGCTGATCTTCACCGGCATGCTGCTCGGTCTCGGCCTCAACGCGCTGACAGGCGCGCTCGGCCGCCGCGTGCCCCTGCCGCATCCGGTGCGGCTCGCGATCGTCTGCACCGCGCTCGCCCTGATGCTGGCCGGCATCGCCTATCTCGGCGGCGCCACCATTGCCGAACAGGCTTCGCTGCTGAGCAAGACCATCAAGTCGCAGATCGGGAACGTGAAGTCCTTCCTGGACAACCACGGCATCGACACCAGCTTCTTCGATTTCGGCAACGGCGCGACCGACGCCTCGGCCACTGCGCCGTCGGAGACGGCGCCCGCACCAGCAGCGCCCTCGCGCGGTCCCCTGCCCGGCGCCGGCGCGCTGGCCTCCAGTGGCGGGGCGATCGTGAGCCAGACTTTCAAGCTGCTGCTCGGCACCATCCACGGTGTCGGCAACATCTTCATCGTGCTGTTCCTGGGCTTCGCCTTCGCCGCCCAGCCGGCCGTCTATCACGACGGTCTGCTATTCCTGGCGCCTGCCAGGCACCGCACCCGCGTCGCCCTCATCATCGATCGCATCAGTGAGACTCTGGAGCGCTGGCTGATCGCGCAGATCATCGTGATGCTCGCGGTCGGCGTGGTGACCTGGATCGGGCTTGCCATCATCGGCATCCCCAGCTCGTTCATCCTGGGAATTCAGGCCGGCCTGCTCGCCTTCATCCCGACCATCGGGGCCATCATCGCCGGCGTCGTCGTGGTGCTGGCGAGCCTCGCCTCGGGCTGGATCCCGGCGCTATCGGCCTTTCTGCTCTTCATGGGCGTGCACGCCATGGAGAGCTACGTGCTGACACCGATCCTGCAGCGGCAGGCGCTGGACATTCCGCCGGCCACCCTGTTCGCGTTCCAGATCGTGCTCGGCGTCGTGTTCGGCATCTGGGGCCTGGCGCTGGCACTGCCGCTGGTCGCCATCGCCAAGGTCATGATCGACCATTTCAAGACCTATGAGGCGCCGCCTTTGGCAGAAGCGGCCTAGAGCATGATCCGGAAAAGTGCGCAGCGGTTTTCCGATAAGATCATGCTCCAGAAATAAACCCTCAGGTCGTCAGCACGGTCTCGGTGTGCTCCACCTCGGGCGGCGAGGCAAAGTACTGGCCAACGAGGCCCCGCCATTCGGTGAAGTTTTCCGAGCCGCGGAAATCGACGGTGTGATTTTCCAGCGTCGCCCATTTCACCATCAGCCGGTAGCGCTGCGGCTTCTCGATCGATTTGTGCAGCTCGAAGCCGTGAAAGCCCTTGGAGCGGCCGAAGGCGGCCCTGGCCTTGGCGACGGCGGCCTCAAAGTCCTTCTCGCTGCCCGGCTTGACGTCGATTTGCGCGATCTCGGTGATCATCGGTTTCCACCCTTTTTGTTCGATGGGCGTGTCTAGCGCAGGCAGCAAGAAAGAAAAAGGCGCCGAAACGGCGCCCTGGTCGGCCCAAAAATGCAGGTCTCTCAGATCAGCAGCAGGACGGTGCCCGCCACGATCAGGGCGCAGCCGATGAACAGCGCGAGCGGCCAGTAGCTGCGGCGGCCTTGCGTGTAACGCCCCTGCGCGCGGCGCTCGGTGATCAGCGCGCTCTCGTATTCATCCGCAGTGGAGAACAGACAGGCGAAGCCGCTGCGTGCCGAGGCCGCAGCGGCTTCGAGCGACATCAGGGCAGCTTGCGGGTTCTGTCGACGGATCGATTCCATGACCGCAATGGTAGGGATCGAATGGTAAACAGAGGATTACCGCGGGTGCTGCCCCCGCGTCTCAGGCGGTGGCCGGCCGCGGCTGCGGCGCACTGATCCGCGCGGCGCTCTGTCGGCGCCAGTTCTCCAGCGACAGCGGCAGCTCCTCCGCCGCCTCGACGCGGTTACGGCCGCCGCGCTTGGCCTGGTAGAGCGCAGTGTCGGCGGATGCCAGCAGCACCTCGAGCTCGGTGCCGGCGGGCCCGCCGGCGACGCCGATGCTGACGGTGGTGTCGACCGGGCCTTCATCGACCACGACGCCGGAGGTCTCGAACGCCTCGCGCACGCGCTCGGCGACCAGCACGCCCTCCTCCAGCGAGCACGGCAGCAGCGCGGCGAACTCCTCGCCGCCGATGCGGCCCGACATGTCGGTGATGCGCAAATTACTGACGACGACGGTGGAGAACAGTTTCAGCATCTCGTCGCCGGCGGGGTGGCCGAAGCGATCGTTGATCGACTTGAAGTGATCGATGTCGAAGATCATCACGGTCACGGGACGTCCGGCCTTGGCCTCGCGCTCGATCACGCGGCCGCAGGCTTCCGAGAAGCCGCGCCGGTTGAGCATGCCGGTCAGGGGATCGGTCGACGCGGCGGTGCGGTGCGCGGTCACGGTGCGCTCGGACACCAGCATGAAGATCACGAACACGGTGCCGACGGCGTAGAGGATGAGTTCAACCGCGAACACCTTGACCCAGATGCTCTGGGAGAAGCCGGCATCGTGCGGACGCAGGAAGCTGCCGATCAGGACCGGCAGCATCAACACGCAGCCATGCATCACCGGCATCACGAAGGCCGGCCAGCGCCGCTGCAGGCTCTTGCGCCGTTCGGTCCAGAGCTCGCTGGCGGTCAATGCCGCGTAAACCGAGACGATGCCGGCGCCGATGATCATCCGCAACATGGATGCCTCGGGGTCGAGCAGCGTGACGGCGGCGACCCAGGCGAGCGCGCCGAGCACGAGACCCGGCCAGTTCGGCTTGCGGCCGTGGAAGACCCGCGCCGCATTCCACACCATGCCGCAGGCGACGAAGCCGACCGCGTTCAGCGCAAGGTAAAGATGCGGGCCCAGCCTGTCGCCGGCCGCGGTCCACAGCGCGACGGAGGCGGCACCGAGCAGATACGCGGTGCCCCACCATTTCAGTGCAGGGCTGTTCTCCTGCCTGCCGAAAAACACCATCATGGCGCCGAGCAGTGCGGCAACCATGGTGGCGACCAAATAGAGCGTGATGCTATCGAGCGACATCATGTCGGCCCCCTCTAGAACATAGCAGTTACGCGACCGGCCCAGCCGATTTGCGCGCCCTTCCGAATGCGACGCTAGGTCGCGCGAGTTCCATTCAGGTTTTCGCGGGAGGCCAAGTTTTCGGGAAACACGCCATCAATTTGCATACAAACGAACAACAAAAAGGGCGCTGAAATCAGCGCCCTTTTGCATCTCATTGAAGCCGCTTTCGCGGCGAATGTGACCGAAGCGATTAACGCTTCGAGAACTGGAAGGACCGGCGGGCCTTGGCCTTGCCGTACTTCTTGCGCTCGACCACGCGGGAGTCGCGCGTCAGGAAGCCGCCCTTCTTGAGCACAGAGCGCAGCTCCGGCTCGAAATAGGTCAGCGCCTTGGAGATGCCGTGACGGACCGCGCCGGCCTGACCGGACAGGCCGCCGCCGGCAACCGTGCAGATCACGTCGTACTGGCCCGAACGCGCGGCCACGGAGAACGGCTGCTCGATCATCATCCGCAGCACGGGACGGGCGAAATAGACCTCGACCTCGCGCGAATTGACGGTGACCTTGCCGGCGCCCGGCTTGATCCACACGCGGGCGACCGCGTCCTTGCGCTTGCCGGTGGCATAGGCGCGGTTGAACTTGTCGACCTTCTTCTCGTGCTTGGGCGCATCGGGCGCCGCCGCCGTCTTGAGCTGCGAGAGCTGGTCGAGCGACTGGATGGATTCGGCCATGTTATGCGGCCCTCGTGTTCTTGCGGTTCAACTTGGCGATGTCGATCTTCTCGGGCGTCTGTGCCTCGTGCGGATGATCGGCGCCGCCATAGACGCGGAGATTGCCCATCTGGACGCGACCGAGCGGGCCACGCGGGATCATGCGCTCGACGGCCTTCTCGAGCACGCGCTCGGGATGCTTGCCCTCGAGGATCTGGCGCGCGGTGCGCTCCTTGACGTGACCGACATAGCCGGTGTGCTTGTAATAGGTCTTCTGCTCGCGCTTGCGGCCGGTGAGGACCGCATGCTGCGCATTGATGATGATGACGTTGTCGCCGCAATCAACGTGCGGGGTGTAGGTCGGGAGGTGCTTGCCGCGCAGGCGCATGGCGACGATGGTGGCGAGGCGGCCGACGACCAGACCCTTGGCGTCGATCAGCACCCACTTCTTCGTCACCTCAGCCGGCTTTGCCGAAAAGGTTTTCATGTCAGAGTTTCCGTGGACGGGGAGCATCGGCGCGAACACCGCACCGGACTGCGCGGTTTTCTAGAGAAGAGACGCGCAACGGTCAATGCCCGGCGGCGGAAATTAGTACCGTAATATCAATGGCTTGAAAATATGGTGCTATATTACCTGCAAAAAGCTCAAACATTTGGAATGGAATAGGTCGAGGTGACATGGGCGATCGGATCGGGCGAGCTGCCGGACAACAGTTTCACCTCCCCGACCGCCAGCCGCTTGCCGAGCTTGAGCAGCCGCGCCTCCGCCAGCACGTCCTGCCCGGGCCCGCCCTTGCGCAGGAAGTTGATGTTGAGATTGGTGGTGACGGCGAGCCCGACAGGCCCGATCGCGGACAGGAGGACCACGTACATCGCGAAATCGGCCAGCGCCATCAGCGTCGGGCCGGACACGGTTCCGCCGGGTCGCAGCATCCTTTCGCTGTAGCGCTGGCGCAAAAGGCAGGTCTGGCCGTCCGCGCTTTCGATCGTGATGTCGTCGCCGCTGAAGGCCTGGGGAAACTCGTGGCGGAGGAACTGCTCGACCTCTGCCACGCTCATTTTCGCTAACGCCATGCTGTTCCCCACCCTCGCTTCACTTGCCCTGTTACATTAAGTTATCTGCGTCATTCAAATGCAATAATCCAACGGAAACGCTTCGATGTCCGCCCAGGCTGCCCGCGCTCCCTCCCCGCAACCGCCGATCCTGCTGCGCGAGACCGTAGGCCCGATCGCCGTACTGACGCTGAACCGCCCCGCCGCGCGCAACAGCCTGTCGGCGGCGATGATCGCAAGCCTGCATGCCGAGCTCAATGATATCAGCAGCGACAAGGCCGTCCGCGGTGTCGTGATCGCCGCCAACGGTCCCGCCTTCTCCGCCGGCCACGACATGAAGGAGCTGACCGCGCGCCGCACTGACCCCGATCGTGGCCGCGCCTTCTTTGCCGAGATGATGACCGCCTGCAGCGCGATGATGCAGGCGATCGTGCACCTGCCAAAACCTGTGGTCGCATCCGTCCGGGGTATCGCGACCGCGGCCGGCTGCCAGCTCGTGGCCAGCTGCGATCTCGCCGTCGCCTCGGAGGACGCGAAATTCGCAACGCCGGGCGTCGACATCGGCTTGTTCTGCTCGACCCCGATGGTGGCGCTATCGCGCAACGTGCCGCGCAAGCAGGCGATGGAGATGCTGCTGACGGGCGAGCCTGTTACGGCCGCGCGCGCCCGCGAGATCGGCCTCATCAACCGCGTGGTGCCCGCCGGCACCGAACGCGACGCCGCGATCGCGCTGGCGGAGCAGGTCGCGCTGAAATCGGCCTACACCGTCAAGCTCGGCAAGGAGGCGTTCTATCGCCAGGCCGAGATGAGCCTTGTGGATGCCTATCGCTATGCCGCAGAGGTAATGACCGAGAACATGATGGCACGCGATGCCGAGGAAGGCATCGGCGCCTTCATCGAGAAGCGCACGCCGACATGGCGGGATGAATAGAATTCGTCATTGCGAGCGAAGCTAAGCAATCCGGAAATCCCTCCGCGGAAAAAGACTGGATTGCTTTGTCGCTTCGCTCCTCGCAATGACAAGGAAAAAGAACAAATGAACCACGACTCCTATTCCGACAATTACATCCGCGCCATCCTCAACAGCGTGAAGTCGATCGCGATGGTCGGCGCCTCGCCGGTCAATGTGCGGCCGAGCTATTTCGCATTCAAATATCTGGCGCAGCGTGGCTACGACATGATCCCGGTCAATCCCGGCCATGTCGGCAAGGAGCTGCTCGGAAAGCCCTTCATCGCCTCGCTGTCCGACATCGGCCGTCCCATCGACATGATCGACATCTTCCGCAATTCCAGCCACATCATGCCTGTCGTCGAGGAAGCGCTCACGCTCGACCCGCTGCCGAAGGTGATCTGGATGCAGCTTGGCGCACGTGACGACGTGGCGGCAGCGAAAGCTGAGTCGGTCGGTATCAAGGTGGTGATGAACCGCTGCCCCAAGATCGAATATGGCCGCCTGTCGTCCGAGATCTCCTGGATGGGCGTGAATTCGCGCACGCTCAGCTCCAAGCGCGCGCCGGCACCGACGCAAGGCATGCGGCTATCCCTCAATCGGATGAGCGTCGGCGGCGGCGACACTGCGGCCTCCGATCGTGCCGCCAAAAACAAGACCGAGCAAAGCTGACGCAATTGCGAGGGATTCATTTTGCCAACGCGACAATGCGTAGCAAGATCATTCCCAAATGGTCTTGATGTGACACGGCGCCTTGACGCCGAGCGCGGCGCCCATCAGCATGCCGCGCGATTTCAGACCAAGAGAACAGGACGCCCTCAATGAGCGATCGCCTTCCGGGATTTTCAACCCTCGCCGTGCATGCCGGTGCACAGCCCGACCCCACCACCGGCGCGCGCGCGACTCCGATTTATCAAACGACGTCGTTCGTGTTCAACGATGCGGACCACGCCGCCTCGCTGTTCGGCCTGCAGGCGTTCGGCAACATCTATACCCGCATCGGCAATCCCACCAACGCGGTGCTGGAAGAGCGCGTCGCCGCGCTCGAAGGCGGCACGGCCGCGCTTGCGGTGGCCTCGGGCCATGCCGCACAGGTCGTGGTGTTGCAGCAATTGATGCAGCCCGGCGACGAGTTCATCGCCGCGCGAAAACTCTATGGCGGCTCTATCAACCAGTTCACGCACGCCTTCAAGAGCTTTGGCTGGAACGTGGTGTGGGCCGATCCCGACGATATCGCAAGCTTCGAGCGCGCGGTGACGCCGCGCACCAAGGCGATCTTCATCGAGTCCATTGCCAATCCCGCCGGCAGCATCACCGACATCGAGGCGATCTCGACGGTGGCGCGGAAGGCGGGCGTGCCGTTGATCGTCGACAACACGCTGGCCTCGCCCTACCTGATCCGTCCGATCGACCACGGCGCCGACATCGTCGTGCACTCGCTGACGAAATTCCTGGGCGGTCACGGCAATTCGCTCGGCGGCATCATCGTCGATGCCGGCACCTTCGACTGGTCGACCGGCGGCAAATATCCGATGCTGTCGGAGCCGCGACCGGAATATCACGGCATCCGCCTGCAGGAGACCTTTGGCAATTTCGCCTTCGCGATCGCCTGCCGCGTGCTGGGCTTGCGCGACCTCGGCCCCGCTCTGTCGCCGTTCAACGCCTTCATGATCCTGACCGGCATCGAGACCTTGCCGCTGCGCATGCAGAAGCAGTGCGACAATGCGAAAGCGATCGCCGAATTCCTCGCCGGCCATCCGGCGGTGGCGTCGGTTAGCTATGCGGGCTTGGCAAGCGACAAGTATAACCAGCTCGCGCGCAAATACGCACCGAGGGGCGCGGGCGCCGTGTTCACCTTCAGCCTGAAGGGCGGCTATGACGCCGGCGTCAGCCTGGTGTCGAAACTGCAGCTGTTCTCGCATCTCGCCAATGTCGGCGACACCCGCTCGCTGGTGATCCATCCGGCGTCCACCACGCACAGCCAGCTCGACGACGCCGCCAAGGTGAAGTCCGGCGCCGGCCCCGACGTGGTGCGGCTCTCGATCGGCATCGAGGACAAGGAAGACCTGATCGCCGATCTGGAACAGGCGCTGGGGGCGTAGCTTTCCCGGTCATTCCGGGACGCCTGAATGCGCCCCGGAATGACGTCCCGGTTAACAGTCATTAACCATATCTGCCCCATACATCGTCCTTGGATCGCCCTTTTGATTCGGAGCCGACGATGCTGCGCTGGATGGTGCCTGCCCTTGCGGCGATGCTGACGGTTTCAGCCGCCGTTGCCGCTGACTTGCCGGCCACGCCGAAGCGGCGCGCCGCCGCTCCGCCACAGGAGCCGCCGCAGGTCTATGTCGATACCGACCCGGATGCGCTGATCTCGCCGGCCTATGGCATCGGCAGCTATATCCGCAATCTGCCGGGCACGCCGCTGCTGCCGGGCTCGCACACCTTGCCGGGCTACTACGGCCGCCCCTGGAGCTACGACTATCAGGGCGCGTATTACGGCGGGAAGCAGGTCGATTATTTCTGGCGCCTACCCTACGCGTGCGGCATCTACGGCTATTGCTGATCAGCCGGGCTGGCTAATCGGAACCGCACGCGGCTGCGCCTCCGCAGATCGCCGCGAAGCGAGCCGCTCCACCTGCATCACCGCGAGCGTCAACACGACGATTGCGACGGCCTGATGCGACAGCGCGAGGTCGATCGGCACCTGGTTGAGCAGCGTGAGAATGCCGAGCACCGCCTGCAGGCTCACCGCCGCGAACAGCCAGAGCGCGCCGCTTGCGGCCGCACCTGCGCGCGAACGCACCGCGTCGATCGCATGCAGCGCGGCCAGCGCGAACAGCGCATAGGCGGTCATGCGGTGCTCGAACTGCACCGTCAGCACATTGTCGAACATGTTGCGCCACCACGGGGTCTCGAACCACAGCCGCTCGGCCGAGGGAATGAACGCGCCGTCGATCTGCGGCCAGGTGTTGTAGGCGCGCCCGGCGCGCAGGCCCGCAACCAGCGCACCGAAATAGATCTGCACGAACGTCACGACGAGGAGCAGCGCGCCCGTGAAGCGCAACCGCGCAGACGCCGCGATCTGCGGCCGCTCCTTGAGCCGCCGCACCGTCCAGACGATGCCAGCAAAGATCAGGAGCGCGAGCACAAGATGCGTCGCCAACCGATATTGCGACACCTCGACCCGCTCGGTGAGACCCGAGGCGACCATCCACCAGCCGACCGCGCCCTGGAGACCGCCAAGCGCGAATAGAAGCCACAGTCTACGTTTCAATTCACCGGACAGCCCACCGCGCCACAGGAAGAACAGGAACGGCAAGAGATAGGCGACGCCAATGAAACGGCCGAGCAGCCGGTGGCTCCATTCCCACCAGAAAATCTGCTTGAACTCGGACAGGCTCATGCCCGCGTTGAGCTCGCGATATTGCGGGATTCTCTTGTAGGCCTCGAACGCCTCGGTCCACTGCGCTTCCGACAGTGGCGGGACGCTGCCCGTGACCGGCTTCCATTCGACGATCGAAAGGCCGGATTCCGTGAGCCGCGTCGCACCGCCGACCAGCACCATCAGCGCGATCAGCGCGGCGACGGAGATCAGCCACCAGCGCACGGCGCGATGCGGGTTGGTTGGAACGGAATTCGTCGTCATTTCAGGCGCTAAAACCAGGGCTTGAACCGGACTGCGTGCCCCTTATAGTCCCCCGCTCCCGCAGCGCAAGTTACGCGAAGGCCGTATAGTCAGCCATGACGATCCGCACCCGCAAGTTCCTCGGCGCCATCCTGCTCCTGGTGCTGGCCACGGTCTGGGCCCTGCTCGGCATGGCGGCGGCGCAGATGCCGTGGATCGCCGAGTCCGGCTGGCGGCAGGCGATCTATTACGTGGTGGTCGGCATGGGCTGGGTGCTGCCGGCGATGCCGATCGTGAGCTGGATGCAGCGACCTGATCGCGTCAAGTCTGGCTCGTAGCGGTCGGCCTCACCGGCGCAAACGCAACACCCGACACCAGCACGCGCAACATACGCAGCGAGCGCACGCGACCGTCCCAGGAAATCCGCGGCAGCGCGCGCAGATTGGTCCGCCCCTCCGCGTCCACGATGCCCGGGATCGTCGACACCGCGCTGGCAAAGCCCGCCTCCTCCGCCATCACAACGTGGCCGCGCCGGAACGAGGTACGATCGCCGAACGGAAAGGCGAGATGCCTGACATCGCGGCGGAAGGCCGCTTCGGCAACGGCCTTGCCCATCGCCATCTCGCGCGAGGCTGCCGTATCCTTCATGTTGGCGAGAACCGGATAGTTCACCGTGGCGCTGCCGATCGTGACGAGCGGATCGGCGGCGAGCTTCGCCAGATCCTCCCAATCCATCGACGCTTCGCGCGAGAGCGCGGCGAGATCGATCCGGTAGCGCGTGCAGAGATCGGCGATCGCGGCCGACAGATCCGCCGGCGACAGCGAGCGCAGCCAGCTCTCGATATGCGAAAACAGCGCCTGCTTCTCGGCATTGCCGGTGACGGTGAAGCGCTGCTCCTTCTCACCCATTATCAGATTGATGCGGCTCTCGCGCGCGATCACCTGTTCGAGCCCGAGCCACCAGGCCTGCCCGACGCCATCGGGAAACGCGGTGGGCACGTAGATCGTGAAGGGCACGGCCTGCTGCGCCAGCACCGGATAGGCAAAGTCGATCAGATCCTTGTTCGCGCCGTCGAAAGTGAGCGCCACGAAACGCCGCTTCTCCGGCAGTGTCACCGCGCGCCGGCAGACCTCGTCCATGCCGAGAAAATCGTAGTTCCAGCGCTTCAACGCGCGAATGGCGCGGTCGAGAAATTGCGGCGTGATCTCGTCCGCGCGCAGCGGCTGAAACCCGCCGCGCCGCCGTGGCCGCACCCGCGCAAAGCGCAGGATGGCGCCGGCACCGCGGCTGCGCAGCGCAGCCTGGCCGGTGAACCAGGCCAGCTCGAGGCGCAGCCGTTCCAGCCATCTGTCGTCGGATGCCAAAATCTTGACCCTTCGCGCCCTGAAGGCGCCCGTTCCCTCTTCATTGTCCTTACCCTTTGTTGACATTTCTTTGCAAAGGTCGGCCACAGGCCGAATTACGTCTATTTTGATTTCTCGACAGGTTTCGCGAATGACCATGGCTGCGGCGATGCAAAGCCGGACGGCAGAAGCGCCAGCGCGGTCGAAAGCGAGCCGTATCGCGCATGTCGATATCGTCACCGATCTCGGCGCCGCCGAGGCGGTCTGGCGCGCCTTCGAGGAGCCCGGCCATCTCTTCACGCCCTATCAGCGGTTCGATCTGCTGAGCCCCTGGCAGCGACTGGTCGGCGAGCGCGAGGGCGCGCGGCCCTTCATCGTGATCGGCCGCGACGCCGATCACACGCCATTGATGCTGCTGCCGCTCTCGCTGCGCCAAAGCCACGGCGTGCGTACGGCCTGCTTCATGGGCGGCAAGCATACGACCTTCAACATGGGCCTGTGGAACGCCGCGTGTGCTGCGCAGACCACTGCCGCCGATCTCGATACGCTGCTTGCGCCGCTGCGCGAGCACATCGACGTGCTCGCGCTGACGCAGCAGCCGCAGCGCTGGCACGGCCAGCAGAACCCGTTTGCCCTATTGCCGCGGCAGAGCCCGATCAACGGCTGCCCGCAACTGGTGCTGGAGCCGGGCGGGCCGCCGGCATCGCGGATCAGCAATTCCTTCCGCCGCCGCCTCAAGAGCAAGGAAAAGAAGCTCCAGGCGCTCGCCGGCTATCGCTATCACCTTGCCACGTCAGACGCGGACGTCACCCGCCTGCTCGACTGGTTCTTCCGCGTCAAGCCGGTGCGGATGGCAGAACAGAAGCTTCCAAACGTCTTCGCCGAGCCGGGCGTCGAACAGTTCGTCCGCAGCGCTTGCCTTGCGCCGCGCGGCGAAGGCCGCGTCATCGACATCCACGCGCTGGAATGCGACGACGAGGTGATCGCGATCTTCGCCGGCGTCGCCGACGGTGAGCGCTTCTCGATGATGTTCAACACCTACACGATGTCCGAGCACGCCCGCTACAGCCCCGGCCTGATCCTGATGCGCTACATCATCGATCGCTACGGCGAGCGCGGCTACCGCTCGCTCGACCTCGGCATCGGTTCGGACGACTACAAGCGAATGTTCTGCAAGGACGACGAAGACATCTTCGACAGTTTTGTCCCGCTGACCTCGCGCGGCAAGCTCGCGGCGATGGCGATGTCCTCGCTCAGCCACGGCAAGCGGCTGGTGAAGCAGAACCAGATGCTGTTTGATCTGGCCAGGCGGCTGCGGCAGGCATTCGGGTAAAGCCTCTCCGCGAACGCCGATATCGTAGGGTGGGCAAAGCGACTTGTCCGCCGTAGCTCGCAGAGCGAAGGCGGAAGCGTGCCCACGTCTTCTGTTACTGTATGGAATAGGTGGTGGGCACGACGCGAACGCGCCTTTGCCCACCCTACGATTCCGAGTGCGCGAGAGGGAAAGAAAAGCCTACGCCGCCACCACGCGCGGCGCCTCGATCGCATCCGAAGCCTGCACGGGCTTGCTCAGCATCGTCACCTCGCTGAAGCCGACCGCCCGGAGCTGCTCGCACATCAGCGTGCGCGCATCGCTTGCCATCGAGGCATCGGGCACCACGACGGCGCGGGCATGCGCCGTCAGCAGCTCGGCCGGAAGGTCGGAGGCGCTGCCGGCGTCGACCAGCACGTGATCATAGGCGCGCAGCAGCGCGTCGATCGCGAGCGTCACCCGCGGCGATTGCAGCACGCTGCGGTCGAAGCCGGGACGGCCGGCCATGACGAGGTGGAGCCGTGACAGCTTGTCCCGGGTGATGATTTGCGCGAACGACGCCTCACCCTGCATCAGCTCGGCAAGGCCGGGCGCCGAAGCATCGACGGACACCGCGGCAATCGTCGGCGAGGACGCAGCGAGATCGACCACGACGACGCGCGCCTCGCGCGCCAGATGCCGGGCGAGCGTCAGCGTCGACAGCGTAATGGCTTCGCCGGAAGCGGTGCCGAGCACCGTGACCTTCTTCGCCGCAGCGCCCGCGGCGCGCAGGCTGCCGGCCAGATTCTCGATCTCGGTGAATTCGGTGACGTCGGCATGATCAGTTATCTCCGGCTGAAGCGGCGCGGCCTCTGCCATGACCGGATCGGCGATCGGCTCGACCTCGGGCCGCACAACCGGCTGGACGACCGGTTGGACAACCGGTTCCCGGCGCACCGGTGCCTGCGTTTGCGCCGGGCCGACCGCGGCCACAGCGCGCGGTGCGGTCTGGCGCAACAGCTCGCCGGTGACGACGACGCCGGACGAAAGCAGCAGCGTCGCGATCGTCGCGATCAGCACGATCGGCAGCTTCTTCGGGTAGGCCGGCGTGTTCGAAACGATGGCGCGCGAGATGACGCGGCCGTCGGTCGGCGCCGTGTCGATGGTCTCGCGGGTATTGGCCTCGCGGTACTTGGCGAGATAGCCTTCCAGCAGATCGCGCTGCGCCTTGGCCTCGCGATCGAGTGCGCGGAGCTGGACGTCCTGGCCGTTGGTCGAGGTCGCCTGCTTCTTGAGCTGCTCGAGGCTCACGGTCAGGCCATCGACGCGGCCGCTGGCGATCCGCGCGTCGCTTTCGAGCGAGCGGGAAATCTTGGCCGCTTCGTCGCGGATCTGATTGTCGAGGTCGCCAAGCTGCGCCTTCAGCTCCTTGATGCGCGGGTGATTGCCGAGCAGCGTGGACGACTGCTCGGCGAGCTGCGCACGCAACGTCACCCTTTGCTCCGACAGCCGCCGCATCAATTCGGAGTTCACGACTTCGGATGCCTCGATCGGTTTGCCGCTCTGGAGCATCTCCTTGATCAGCCTAGCCTTGGATTCCGCATCCGCCTTCAGCGAGCGCGCATTGTTGAGCTGGGTGTTCACCTCGCCCATCTGCTGGTTCGACAGCGTGGTGTTGTTGGTGCCGATGAACAGGCTCGACTTGGAGCGGAAGTCCTCCACCCTGGCCTCGGCGTCGGAGACCTTCTTGCGCAAGCTCTCGATCTCGCCGGCGAGCCACTGGCTGGCATTCTTGGCCTGGTCCTGGCGCGCATTCTGCTGGAGCACCAGATAGCCGTCGGCGATCGAATTGGCGACGCGGGCGGCAAGATCCGGATCGGCGGACTGGAATTCGACCACGATGACGCGCGATTTGTCGACGGCATAGGCTTGCAGGCGCTCGTAATAGGCGTCGAGCACGCGCTCTTCCGGCGTCATCGAGAACGGATCACGGCCGATACCGATCATCGCGGCCAGCGACTTCAGTGGCGAGATGCCCTGCAGCACCGGATCGAACTCGGGGCGTTCGGCGAGCTTGTTCTTCTTGATGATCTCCCGCGCGAGATCGCGCGACAGCACCAGCTGCACCTGGCTGGTGACGGCCTCGGCGTCGAGCGCCTGCCGCTCCTCGGCGCGGTCGCTGCTCGGACGCAGGAACACGTTCTCCCGGCCGTCGATGAGAATGCGCGATTCGGACTTGTAGCGCGGCGTGACGAGATTGACGATCGCAAAGGATGCGACCAGCGCCAGCACCGTCGGCACGATGATCCAGCCGCGCTTGCGCGCCAATGCCGCGCCGAGCGCGTGCAGGTCGATATCGCCGGACTCGACTTGGGCCTGCTTCGTGACGATCGGCGCAGGCCTGACTTCGATCTTCTGCTCGATCTTGGGCTCGACTTGGACTTCAGCCTTGACGTCAGCTTTGGGCGCGACTTCGGCCTTGGACTTTCCAACAGCCCGCGCAACCACCGCCTTGTCCTTGCCGGCACGCCAGAACGCTAAACGCATCGAACACTCCCGCAGGGGCAACGCCACTAAGCTACCTCAACCCCGGCGATTACACTCCATTAAGGTTGCCGCTGGGTTAATCGCGGCATGCGGCGACTTGCGCAGGCGCACGCGTCACCGTTTGTTAACCACGAGGCCCCTTAATCCGTCTCGATATTTTCCTAGGAATTGTTCGGCATTCGCCGTCGAGCGCTGGTTTTGATTCATGCCCCCCTCTCCTGACCGGCCGCTTCGTATCCTGCACGCCGTGCGTGCTCCGGTCGGCGGCATCTTCCGCCACATCCTCGACGTCGCCAACGGCCAGGTCGACCGCGGCCACCATGTCGGCATCCTCGCCGATAGCCTCACCGGCGGCGAGCGCGCCGACAAGGCCCTCGCCGAGCTCGCGCCGCGGCTGAAGCTCGGCGTGCACCGGATGGCGATCCGCCGCGAGCCCTCTCCGGACGACGTTTTGGTGTGGCTTCGCATGCGGCGCCTGATTGCCACCCTGAAGCCCGACGTCATGCACGGCCACGGCGCCAAGGCCGGCGCCTTCATCCGCATGCGGCGACGCTCCGACGACACCATCCGCATCTACACGCCGCACGGCGGCTCGCTGCATTATCCCCTCAACACCTTGAAGGGCGAGTTTTACGCGCGACTCGAGCGCTCGCTGATGGATTCGACCGACCTGTTCCTGTTCGAAAGCGCGTTTGCCCGCGACACCTATCAACGCATCGTCGGCACGCCCAAGGGCGTGGTGCATTGCGTCTTCAACGGCGTCACGCCCGAGGAGTTCGAGCCGGTCGTGACCACCGACGATGCGACCGACCTCGCCTATGTCGGCGAGTTCAGGCACATCAAGGGCGCCGATCTCCTGGTCGATGCCGTGGCGCGCCTGCACGAGGGCGGCAAGAAGGTCACGCTGACGCTCGGGGGCGACGGCGAGGAGACGGCGGCGCTGAAGGCGCAGGTCGAGAAGCTCGGTTTGTCCGGCGCCATCCGCTTCATCGGTCACGTCAAGGCGCGCTACGGCTTCTCCAAGGGGCGGCTGCTGGTCGTCCCCTCGCGCGGCGATTCCATGCCCTATGTCGTGATCGAGGCCGGCGCGGCCGGCATTCCCATGATCGCATCGCGCATCGGCGGCATTCCCGAGATCTTCGGCTCCGACAGTCCGGCCCTGTTCGCGCCGAGCAATTCCGAGGCCATGGCCGAGGCGATCGCGGCCGCACTCGACGATCCCACCGCAACGGCGCAGCGCGCCGTGTCCTTGCGCGAACGCATCTCGGCGCATTTCTCGCAAGCCGCCATGGTCGACGGCGTGATCGCCGGCTATCGCGATGCATTTGCCAATCATTAACCATCCTTAAGCCCGCTTTAGAAAATCTTCCGATTTGTTCGATAATCGAAGGACCGGGGGATGCCGCCCGGGGCGCCAACGCCATTGGCCCGCGGGTGCTTGAAATGGACGTGGACGCCCGTGGAACCGCTCAACGCACGCTCGATGCTCGATGCCGCGACCAGTGCCGCGGCGAAACCCGCTGACCAACCCTTCGTGGAGCGCCGCCGCCGGCTCTCGCCCGCAGCCCTCGACGTCGTCAACCAGAAGGTCGCCCGCGCCTATTCGCCGATCGTGATCGCCGGCTTCGTGCGCGTGGCCGACTTCGCGCTGCTCAGCCTCGTCGGTATCGCGCTCTATGTCGGCTACGTCATGCCGCTCTCCGGCTTCAGCTGGGTCTATCCCGCCGAGGTCATCGCCGTATCGATCGCAGCCGTGATCTGCTTCCAGGCCGCCGACATCTATCAGGTGCAGCTGTTCCGCGGTCAGCTCCGGCAGATGACACGGATGATCTCGTCCTGGTCGTTCGTCTTCCTGCTGTTCATCGGCATCTCCTTCTTCGCCAAATACGGCAGCGAAATCTCGCGGCTGTGGCTTGCCGCCTTCTATTTCCTCGGGCTCGCCGCGCTGCTTGCCGAGCGTCTGGTGCTGCGATCGCTGGTGCGCGGCTGGGCGCGCCAGGGCCGGCTCGACCGCCGCACCATCATCGTCGGCGCCGACAGCAACGGCGAGCAGCTGGTCGAAGCGCTCAAAGCGCAGGAGGATTCCGACATCCACGTGCTCGGCGTGTTCGACGACCGCAACGACAGCCGCGCGCTTGACACTTGCGCCGGCGCGCGCAAGCTCGGCAAGGTCGACGACATCGTCGAATTCGCCCGCCGCACCCGCGTCGATCTCGTGCTGTTCGCGCTGCCGATCTCGGCGGAGACGCGCATCCTGGAAATGCTGAAGAAGCTCTGGGTGCTGCCGGTCGACATCCGCCTTTCCGCGCACACCAACAAGCTGCGGTTCCGGCCCCGCTCCTATTCCTATCTCGGCGAGGTGCCGACGCTCGACGTGTTCGAGGCGCCGATCACCGACTGGGATCTGGTGATGAAATGGCTGTTCGACCGCGTCGTCGGCAGTCTCGCGCTGCTCGTGGCGCTGCCGGTGATGGGACTGGTGGCGCTGGCGGTGAAGCTCGACAGCCCCGGCCCGGCGCTGTTCCGCCAGAAGCGCTTCGGCTTCAACAACGAGCGCATCGACGTCTACAAGTTCCGCTCGATGTACCACCATCAGGCCGATCCCACGGCCTCCAAGGTCGTGACCAAGAACGATCCGCGCGTCACCCGCGTCGGCCGCTTCATCCGCAAGACCAGCCTCGACGAGCTGCCGCAGCTCTTCAACGTGGTGTTCTCCGGCAATCTCTCCCTGGTCGGCCCCCGCCCGCATGCGGTGCAGGGCAAGCTGCAGAGCCGGCTGTTCGACGAAGCCGTCGACGGCTATTTCGCCCGCCACCGCGTCAAGCCCGGCATCACCGGCTGGGCCCAGATCAATGGATGGCGCGGCGAGATCGACAACGAGGAGAAGATCCAGAAGCGCGTCGAGTTCGACCTCTATTACATCGAGAACTGGTCGGTGCTGTTCGACCTCTACATTCTCCTGAAGACGCCGATCTCGCTGCTGACCAAGAACGAGAACGCGTATTGAGTTTTCCGTCATGCCCCGGCTTGACCGGGCGATGACAGCGGTGTTTGGCGTCCGAATAGCGTGAGCATGTGATGGCGTATGCGGCGACAGCCGGTGGAGTGAACGTAGCCGTACCGGCTGCGCCCGGCGTGCTGGCGCTGCAGCGCGCGCTGGTGTGGCTGGTCGGCGCCTCCGGGGCGGTCGTCTTCATCGAGCCGAGCCCCTACGAGATCATGACGCTGCTCGCAGCCGTCACGTTCTTCGCCACCGGCCTGCGGCTGCGGCTCGCGCTGATGCCGCTGGTGCTGATGCTGGTCCTGCTCAATGTCGGCTACACCATCAGCGCGATCCCGCTGTTCGAGCAGCCCGAGGTGGTGAGCTGGATCGCAACCTCCTGGTACATGGCGGTGACGGTGGTCTTCTTCGCCATGGTCACGTCCGAGGACACCGCGGCCCGGCTCGACATGCTCCGCCGCGGCCTCGTGGTCGGCGCGATGATCGCCTCACTGCTGGCGGTCGCCGGCTATTTCCACCTGGTGCCCGGCGGCAACGACCTCCTCACGCTCTACGGCCGCGCGCGCGGCACGTTCAAGGACCCGAACGTGCTCGGCGCCTTCCTGATCCTGCCGGCGCTGTTCGCGCTGCAGAGCGTGGTCTCGGACAAGCTCGGCAAGGCGTTCCGCAACGTCATCGCCTTCGGCATCATGTCGCTCGCGATCCTGCTCGCCTTCTCACGTGCCGCCTGGGGCGGCCTCGTGCTGACCTCCGCCTTCATGCTGGCGCTGATGGTGCTGACCAGCCGCACCAACGCGCAGCGCTCGCGCATCATCATCATGGCGATCGTCGCCGCCGTGCTGGGGCTCGCGCTGATCGCGGTGCTGCTGTCGTTCGATTCCACCGCCGAGATGTTCAAGCAGCGCGCGAGCTTCGACCAGAGCTACGACGAGGGCCGCTTCGGCCGGTTCGGCCGCCACATCCTGGGCGCAGAGATGGCGCTCGACCTGCCGTTCGGCATCGGCCCCCTGCAATTCCACCGCTTCTTCCCCGAGGACACCCACAACTCCTATCTCAACGCCTTCATGTCCGGCGGCTGGCTGTCCGGCGTGTGTTATCCCGCGCTGGTCTTCACCACCGTCATCATGGGCTTCCGGCACATCTTCGTCCCGGTGCCCTGGCAGCGCGCTTATCTCGCCGTGTTCTCCGCCTTCGTCGGCACCGTCGGCGAAAGCTTCGTGATCGACACCGACCACTGGCGGCACTTCTGGATGATGCTGGGCGCGATGTGGGGCATGATCGCGGCCGCGCAGATCTGCAAGATCAGGGCTGGCGAGGACGCGTCTTCAGCTTGAGAGCCGGACGTTTTTCCGGCGGCGTGTCGAGCAGGCTCTTCAGCGCCTCGGTTGCCGCGAGCACACCCTTGTAGCCCTCGTTGGCGAAACGCAGCAGCAGCCTCAATTCCTCGTCGGAATAGCCGCCGAATACCTTTTCCATCGCCTGCTGCATCGGCACGTAGAATTGGCCGATCTTCATCGCCGCGTCCGGCACGACCGCGATGAAGACCTTGCGGCGGTCCTTCTCATCCCGTTCACGGCGAACCAGGCCGGCCTTTTGGAGCCGGTCGACCACGCCGGTGATCGCACCGGTCGTGAGGCCCGTGACCTCGGCGAGCCTCCCTGCAGTGACGCGTCCTTCGAGATACAGGATGTCCATGCATTCGAGATCGGAATTGGCGATTCCGGCAACGTTGGCAACGGTTTGCCCATAGAGCACGCCTTGCGCTGACGACCGGCGCATGGCGTCCTCGAGCTCCTGCAGCAGCGCGTTGCGCGCCTTCGTCCTTGACAAGGCCGACCTCATATCTTAGGCGATATATATCTTAGTCACTAAGATATTTAGCGACCGTAATTCCTCCTAGCACCACGGAAACGTCGGGAGCAAGCCATGTCCTATCGACCTCGCAAGGCCCTGATCATCGGCGCCGGCATTGCCGGCCCCGTGGCCGCGATCCTGCTGCGCCGCGCCGGCATCGAGTCCGCGATCTTCGAGGCCTGGCCCTATTCGAAGGGCATCGGCGGCGGCCTTCAGATCGCGCCGAACGGCATGCATGTGATGGACGAGATCGGGCTGGCGAATGAGTTGATCGGCCGCGGCTCGGTCGCAGAATCCTTCGACTTCTATTCGCAAGGCGGCGTGAGGCTCGGTTCGATCAACCGCGACATGGAACGGCGCTTCGGCCAGCCTGCGGTGAACGTCTGCCGCGCCACGCTGAACGAAATCCTGATCGACAAGGCCTGGTGCGCCTGCGTTTCGCTCTATTTCGAGAAGCGCCTGATCAAGGTCGAGGATCGCGGCGACCAGCCGATCATCGCCTACTTCTCCGACGGCACCACCGCCGAGGGCGACTTCCTGATCGGTGCCGACGGCGTGCACTCGATCACACGTCGGCAGGTGGTGCCGGACGGACCCCAGCCGTTCAACACCGGACTGATCGGCTTCGGCGGCTTCGTGCCGCACGCCGTGCTCGACGGCAGATCGATCGGCCGGCACGTCGAGACCACGTTCGGCCAGAGCGGCTTCTTCGGCTACGGCTATTGCAGCCCCGATCCCACGGACGGCGTGATGTGGTGGAGCACGCAGCCCGCGCACGGCATGGACGCCGCGATGTTCCGCGCGCTCGACCCATCGACGCTGAAGCAGCATCTGCGCGGCTTCCACCGCGGCTGGCACGACCCGATCCCCGACATCATCGAGGCCGCCGAGAACATCGTGGTCACCGACACGCTCGACGTCGCGAGCCTGCCGACCTGGTCGCGCAAGCGCTCGCTGCTGATTGGGGACGCCGCGCATGCGACCAGCCCCCATGCCGGCCAGGGCGCCTCGCTGGCGCTCGAGGATGCGATGCGCCTTGCCCGCCTGATGCAGGACGGCCAGGAGCTCGGCGCCACCTTCCAGGCCTTCGAGGCCGAGCGTCGCCCGCGCACCGAGAAGATCGTCGCCATGGCGCGCCGCAACGGCAACAGCAAGCGCGAATTCAGCGCCACCGGCGCGTGGGTGCGCAATCAGATGCTGAAATGGCTGCTGCCGCTGGGATCGAAAAGCATGGAGTTCATGTACGCGTATGATGCGCGGGCGGTGTAAGCAGCACGAACGCTGCCGCAGGGCAAATCGGGACAATGGTGGGCACGGCCCGTTGCGCCTTTGCCCACCCTACGGCACCGAGCTAGCTCTCAACGGTAAACCTCAGCCCGGCATGATCCTGCAGCCGCTTGATCAGCTTGTGCTGCATCGCTGCGCCCGGGGTCCAGAAGCCGGCCGGAACGTCCGCGGCGTCGCGCAGCAGGCAGATCGCGCATTCGGAGATCATCTTCGAGGTCGAGCCGTAGCCGGGATCGCGGTCGCCGGTGACGCCGGCGCGGACCATGCGGCCGTCGGGCGCGATCGCGACATAGAGCAGGTTGAATAGACCGTTCTCGCGCTCTTCCTTCGACGGCCCCTCGCCTGGCTTCGGCGCATTCGGCCCGGTCTTCTCGGCATTGACCGCCATCACGCGCTTCGCGTTGGCCTCGCCCTTCTCGCCGGGACCGGTCAGGACCATCTCGTCGTAGACGAACTCGCGGCCGTAGGGAAAGCCCATCAGCATGTTGGAGCGATGGACGTTGCGGGTGTTGATCAGCGCCATCATGAACGGCGCGGCCCAGGATTGCAGATCCTCCTCGTAAGCCGCTCTGTTGCCTTTCGGCTGCTTCGGACCGGTAAATCCGGGCGTCAGCGCAAAATGGTCGTTGAGGATGGCGACGAGGCTGAGATCCTTGGCGACGGCATCGAAGGTCGCCTTCGCGCTCGCCGCTGTCCCGCCTGACAGCGTGCCGCGCATGTCGCGCACGCGGCCCTTGACGCGCGCAGCAGGCGCGCCGAACACGCGCCTGGCCTCTTCCTGCACGAAGAATGTGCCGAGCTCGAACGGCACGGAATCATAGCCGCAGGAAAACACGATGCGCGCGCCGCTCGCCTTGGCCGCCGCATCGTACTTGTCGATCATCTGGCGCATCCAGACCGGCTCGCCGCAGAGATCGAAATAGTCTGTGCCCTGTGCAACGCAGGCTGCGAGCAGCTCTTCACCGTAGAATTGGTACGGTCCGACCGTCGTGATCACCGATCTGGTCTGCGCCACCATCGCCTTCAGCGAGGCAGCGTCCGACGCATCCGCCACGATCAGCGGCGTATCCGCGGGCGCGCCGATGGCGTCGCGCACCGATTTGAGCTTGTCGAGGCTGCGGCCCGCCATCGCCCATGTCAGCGCCTTGTCGTCCTTGTAATGTGCCGCCAGATACTCGGCGACGAGCTGGCCGGTGAAACCGGTCGCGCCGTAGACGACGATGTCGAATTTCGCAGAGCTCATGACTGGCCTTTACTTCTTCGCGTAGCTCACGCCCATGCCGGCACGGACGTCGCTTTGAATGCCATAGGGCGGGATCGGATAGCGCAGGCCGTTCCTGGCCAGCGCCTTCATGCCTTCAATTGCCTTGGCGAGATGCGACGGCTTCAAGGCCATCAGCATCTCCTCGTCCGGCACGCCGCCATAGCGCCGTTCGGCATAGCATGGCAAGGACAGGCTGGGCTCCCCGGTCTTGAGCGCCCGCCCCCAGGAATCCGCGCAAGCCGTCTCTCCGACCACGCCCCATTCGAACTTCTTGTAGCCGGTATATTGCAGCCCGTTGATCAGGATGATCATCTGTCCCGGCGTCGCATAGACCAGGCAGATGTCGGGCGGATCGAGCCGGCCGCTGGCGAGCGGACTGACGGCGAGCGCCTGATAGTGTCCGAATGGAACCACGTCCAGCGCCTCCTGGCGCTTGCGCGCGTCCTCCGCCGTGCCGTGCCAGACCCCGACATAATTTTCACCGGCGAGCCATTTCTCGTCCTGCGGCGCAAGCCCGATCACCGCGCGGCATTGCGCGCCGACAAGGTCATCGGCCGTGATGCCGACGGTCCAGCCCAGGCGCGCGGCCATGCTGACGATCTGGTCGGTGGTATGGATCGCATTCGGCCGCCGGATTTTCGGGATCGCCTCCATCTCTGCCGCTTGCGCGAACAGCTTCATGCCGATCACTGTCGTCTTCAGCCGCAGCAGGCTGTTGAGATCGGCGACGAGGCCGCCAAGATCGATGCTGTCTGCACTCTGCTGTTGCATGGCTTCCTCCGGCCCGGCGATCGTGCGCCGTGTGTTCTTGTTTTACAGCTCTCGTTCTAGTCCTTGCCCGGTCCCGGAAGCAACTCGCCGGTCCTGCCCATCAGACGGTAGGCCACGAGGCCAATCCACTCGCGCACCGCGACTTCGGTTCGGCCCAGCCCGTCCGCGCCCATATTGGTGAAGGCGAAGAGATCGTCACGTCCGCCCATCCGCCAGTCCACGGGATAGGCCTCGACGTCGAATCCGGCCTTGCGGAAGATCCCCATCGAGCGCGGCATGTGGAAGGCCGATGTCACCAGAAGCCAGCGCTCGCCCGGCTTCGGCGCCACCAGCTCCTTTGTGAAGATCGCATTCTCCCAGGTATTGCGGGAATTGCGCTCGAGGATCAGGCGCTGCTTCGGTATGCCGAGATTTTCCAGGATCGGCGCGGAGTAGTCGGCCTCCTTCGCGTCTGTCGCGACCAGGTTCGCGGTCCCCCCGGTAAACACGATGCGCGCATTCGGATAGCGGCGCGCGAGCTCGGCCGGCGCAAACAGGCGATCGGCAGCGTGCGCGACCACGGGCGTGCGGTGCGCCGCCGACAGATCGGTGTCGACGGAGCCGCCGAGCACGATGATGCCGTTGGGCGCGCCGCGCGCAGGGTCCCACGCCGGAAAGCGCGACTCCAGCGGATAGATCAGGAGATTGCCGAGCGGCGAGAACGCCGCCAGCGCCAGCAGCACCAGCGTGGTCACGGCAAGCTTGCGGCCGAGCGCGGCAAAGCGCGTCGCCATCAGCACCAGCGACAGGATGCCGAGCTCGACCATGAAGTTGATCGGCAGCAACGCGGTGCCAAGCGTCTTGGAAAGGACGAAAAACAGGGGAGCCTCGCTGGAATGAACTGGCCGGTCCGCGCGGGGCTTGACCTGCCCGGCGATCTTCAGAAATCTTCTTGAAAGAGGATCGATCGCCGGGTCAAGCCCGGCCTGATGAAAGCGACCGGACGCGGCACATGACCCATCACCACCTGCATTCCAGCCCCAAAACCTGCCATTGGGGCTTCTTCGAAGCCGCGCTCAAGCCCGTGCTGACGATCAAAAGCGGCGACGAGGTGACGGTCGACACCATCAGCGGCGGCCCCGACATGCTGCCCGACCGCGACAAGTTTCACATTCCCCCCGAGATGTTCGAGGTTCACGCCAACAACGAGCGCATGCTGCCCGGCCACATTCTCACCGGCCCGATCGCGGTCGAAGGCGCCGAGCCCGGCGACGTGCTCGCGGTCGAGATCCTCGACGTCCAGCTCCGGCAGGACTGGGGCTGGAACATGATCAAGCCACTGTCCGGCACCCTGCCCGACGATTTCCACGAGACCCGCATCCTGAACATCCCGCTCGACCGGACGCGGATGACCGGCCGCATGCCGTGGGGCCTCGACCTGCCGCTCAAGCCGTTTTTCGGCGTGATGGGCGTGTCGCCGCCCCCTGGCTGGGGCCGCATCTCCTCGCTGATCCCGCGCGCCATGGGCGGCAATCTCGACAACAAGGAGCTCGGCGCCGGCGCGACGCTCTATTTGCCGGTGTTCGTGCCGGGCGCGATGTTCTCCTGTGGCGACGGCCACGGCGTGCAGGGCGACGGCGAGGTGTGCGTCACCGCGATCGAGACCGCGCTGCAGGGCCGCTTCCGCCTGACGCTGCGCAAGGACCTGAAGTTCGACTATCCCCGCGCCGAGACGGCGACCCACTACATGACCATGGCGATGGATCCCGACCTCGACCAGTGCGTCGTACGCGCGCTGCGGGGCATGATCGCGCTGCTCGGCGAGCGGCGAAACCTGTCGCGCGAGGATGCCTACACGTTGTGCAGCCTGGCCGCAGATCTCAGGGTGACCCAGACCGTCAACGGCGCCAAGGGCATCCATTGCATGATCGAAAAGGCGATCGTGCACGGCTGAGCCGGCCCGCACCTCCTGACCTGTCGACGCCACGCCGCCGCCGGGACTCCCGCGCGGCGCGCCTCGCCGCGTCTAATTTCCCGTGCGATTCCAACGTTCTGAGCATCAAGCTCAGCCTGCATTTGACTTCCACCCCCGAACCTAAATAGAGTCTTAATCGTTACTTTTATGTACCCGAGTAAGAGGCTAGCGTTCGCGCCATGGCCACCGAAAAAGCCGAGACTGACCGTATTCCCGTAACCTTGGCGCTCTCGACCATCACCTATTTGGAGAAGCTGGTGAGACAGGGCACCCACGGCACCAGCGTTCCCGGCGTCGCACGTACCCTGATCGAGGAAGGCATCCGTCTCGCCATCAAGGACGGGCTTTTGTCGATTCGCGACAATGGCAGGACGTGAGCGCGCGCCGAATGCGAGGCGGACGGATCTCGGCAAGGCGGATGGCCACATCTGCAACCTGGGACCGTGACACATGCCTGTTCTCTCACCAACGTCTTCATCGACCTGTCCTGCGCCGACGTCTTCCTCAAGCACTTATTCCGCGAGGACTTATTCCTCGAAAACCTGGACCGACGAGCGCATCGAACTTCTGAAGCGGCATTTCGAGGCCGGCCTCTCCTGCCGCGAGATCGCCGCCGACATCGGCGTCAGCCGCAACGCGGTGATCGGCAAGCTGTCCCGCCTCAATCTCACGCGCGGCCGCACCATCGACGAGCGCAAGGTTCAGGACAGGCCGGCGCGGGCGCCGAGAGCCGTGCCGCGGCTGCAATATGAGATGCTCGCCACGATCTATGGCGAAACCGACGCACCCGTGGCCACAGGTCCGATCGACGACGCCAATCGCTGCTCGCTGATGGAGCTGGCCGAGAACCGCTGCCGCTGGCCGATCTCGACGCCGGGCGCCGAGGATTTCTGCTTCTGCGGCAACGCCGCGCCCGACGCTCAGCCCTATTGCGCCGGCCATAGCCGCCTCGCCTACCGGCCGAACTCACGCGCCCGCGTGATGCGCGGCTAGCATCTGTTTGACGCGTTCTCTTGACGCGAACCGGTATCCACTTCGCTCGAAAACGCTGTGCCTCCCAAAAACGAAAAACCTCCGGCGGGGCATCGCCGGAGGTTTCTGGAGGCTTAGCATAAAGCTAAGAGCCGCAACTTTCGTATTTGGCTGCGAGATATATAGCTTAGTAACTCATGTAAGTAAATAAATCGGGGTCGACGGAATCGCATAGCTCGTCTTCGCCTTCCGCACGGGCCATTCGGATCTCCGAAGGCTCCCACAAAAAAAGCCCCGGCGGTGTCCCGCCGGGGCCGTGTCGGATCGGAGAAGACCTCGAGCTTACCAGTTGCGCTGGGCGCGCAGCAGCATGCTGTAGGTGTCCTGGTCCTTGAGCTCGTAGGTCGCCGCCGGCTTGGCGACGCCCGTCAGTGCTCCGGTCGTGATCACGCCCGAATACTTCTGGTCGAGATGGCTGTAGGTGAAGTCAGCCGAGAAGGTCAGGTTCTTCACCGGCGTCCAGCGGGTGATGACGCCGACCTGGCCGATGTTGAAGTCCGGGTTGCAGGAGCCGGTCAGGGTGGCGAACGCCGCGCTGCCGCAGATCATGCTCTTCGCCGTGCCGCTGTAATTGACCGCAGCCCACGCGCCGTACAGCGCCGTGTTCCAGTACGGGCTCCAGTTGTGGGTGAAGGCACCCCGGAAGCCGTAGGTCTTGGTCAGCTCGAGCTGGCCGCCCGGTCCGAACACCGCATCGGACACGCCGGCGAAGCCGATGCTCTGATAGGCGGCGTTCGAGCTGCCGAACATCGAGTAGCTGGTCGCGGCCAGCTCCTGGAAGTTGTAGCGGCTCGCGCCTTCGGTGTAGACGCCCGAGATGTTGATCACGTCGCCGGCGCCGGTCGGGATGTTCTTGATGCCCAACGCGAGCTGAACGGCCCAGCCCCATTTGTCTTCGGGATGACCGGTGGCTTCGGTCGCACCGTAATAGCCGACATGGTTGTCATGCGCGGCGACCGACGCCTGGAACAGGCCCCAGGCCTGGTCGACGCGAACCATGGCGACGAGGTCGGGCGAGCGGGTGCCGCCGATGTCGTTCGAGCCGTAGGCACCACCGAGAACGCCAGTGGTCGACATGCCCGCAGTGTTCCAGATGTTGGTCTGGAAGACCTGCGTCTGGTCCTGCGCCGAGAACGCGGCCGTCACACCCTGGCCGAAGTCGGCGGTGTAGGTGAACTGGGTCACGCCGTTGGTGGTGCCGCTGCCGCCGACGAGCTGGTCGAAATTGTTGCCGGGATAGTTGATCCAGGGCGCGTCGAACTGCGACACGGCCTTACCCATGGTGAAGCCGGCGAACTGGACGAAGGCGTAGTAGACACCGAGCGCGCCGCCGGAGAGATTGCCGTCGGTGCCGTTGATGTTGCCGCCGCTCGAGCCGGTGAGGCCGGTGCCGGCCGCGTTGAGGCCGATCGTGCCGCTGTACTGGGTCGCACCCGTGCCCGAACCGGTCCCGCCATAGCTGCCGGTCGTCCAGGTGAAGACCGCGTCGAAATAGGTGCGGACCACGCCGTACTCGGTCGCGGTGCGCGTGTCGATGTTGAGGTCTTCACGAGCGCGCATCGAGTAGTAGTTGGTGAGGCGGTTGTTGGCCGCGAACACGCCGTTGTACTGGGCGCTGTAATTGCCGCCGGCGTTGAGCGCCACTTCGGCACGCACATAGCCGCCGAGCTTGATGCAGGTGTCGCTGCCCGGGATGTAGTAGAAGCCCGCGCCGTACAGCGTGCAGATCTTGACGTACTCGACTGCCTTGGCCTTGACCGGAAGATCGGCCGCCTGGGCTCCACCGACGGCGATCAGACCCGCCGCAGTGCCGAGCAAAAGGCTCTTCACCAGTTTCATCTTAAAAACCTCCAAGTTGCTCATTTTACGGAGACCGGACCGTGAGGCCCCCCAAGATCCCCGTCTCTATCAATCCGCTCGGCCGCTTTCGGACACACCCGCTTTCGACGCGAGCAACGTCAGCGAACCACCTGCAACGGGACGATCGAGTACCCCCCACCGTCGCGCACCAATATGCCTGCGTCGTTCGCTAATCAAAATACTTTATTAAGTCAGCTTTCCGGTTTTCGCTAAGCCTGTGCCCCGCGCGCAACACCGGGACCAAGCCGATCGCTGAGCTGATCATCTTTGTAGTTTTAGTGACGAAATTACCCTGCCCTGCACTTGCGTCAGAGCAGGCTTGCGTGGACTATGGCCCTCCACGAACACCGGCCTGAACAATCGGTTCACGGGAGTGACGCTGTGTCCGCGACGAGGAAAGAAGGAGCGCGCCTGCGCTCGATCGGCAACCTGGATATCATCAGGCGCTTCACCTGGGAGATATCGTCGATCAACATGTATCTGGAGGAGCTGCGTCAGTTCTGGGCGAAGACGCTTGGCATCAGCGGCCCGCAATGGCTGATCCTGATGGCCATCTCCGACCTCGACAAGGACGACGGCATTCCGGTCAACGTGGTCTCCAAGCTCCTCCACGTCGATCCGTCCTTCGTCACCACCCAGTCCAAGCTGCTCGAAAAGAAGGGCCTGCTCCGCCGTCGCCCCTCGCCGACCGACGCCAGGGTGGTCCGGCTGTCCCTGACCGACAAGACCCAGAAGCACATCGCAAGCCTCAACGAGCAGTACAAGACGATCCGCGAATTCGTCTTCCAGGAGTTCGACGAGAACGAATTGACGGAATTCACCGGCAAGCTCGCGACGCTGAAGAACCGCCTCCAGAAAGCCTGCGTCCGGATCTCACTCGACTTCTAAAGCGCGATGCGATCAGGATGAATCGTCATCTCGCTTCAGGTTGTTGTTTAAGCATGATCTTTTCGGAAAACCGCTGCGCACTTTCCGGATCATGCTTTAGGGCCCCGCGCTCAGATCCGCCGCGCGGCGGTGCCGAGCCGCGATTCGAGCCAGTCGAAGATATATTCGTTGGCAAGGCTCGGATTGTCCGCATGGGCCTGCGCCGCGCCGGTCTCGGCCGCGCTGAACACCTTCAGCATGACATCCGAACTGGCGAGCCGGGAGTTCTCGACGATCTGACGCGCCCGGTCGGCCTTGAGCCAGCCGTCCTCGCCGAGCGTGATCAGCACCGGGCAGTCGGCGCTGGAGGCCATCAGCGGCGCATGCGGCACCGGCACGATGCTGACATCGCTCATCGCGAATCGGCTGGGA
>NZ_AJQF01000229.1:0-6363 GCF_000261705.1 Bradyrhizobium genomosp. III
GAAGGACGAGCCCCAGCCGTCCGCGATGATCCCGACCCGGGCGAAATCGATGTCGCCGCGCGTCTCCAGATAGTCCATGACGCCGGGAATTGCGCTCTCGAGATCCCGGCGCCGCAACAGCGCGTCGAGATAGTCGTCGCGCTGGTCGCCGAGCAAATCGAGCGCCAGCATCGAGAATCCACGCTCGCGCGCATGCGGCACGAGCTTGAACAGGAATTCCTCCTTGCGATGGCCGGGCTCGCCGATGCAGATCACGGTCGGAGCCCGTCCGCTTCCCGTCGGCGCGGGAATGAAGTAGCCCTGCAACGCATGTCCGTCGAGCCAGGGGATGGTCACGACTTCGCCGGCGGGCCCGCGCGCCGCGAGATAGCGGCGGGCGCATTCCTGCATCGCGAGCACCGCAACCCAGCGGCGCTCGTCGGCCGGGTCGAGCGGCATCGCCGCCGCACCGTAGTAGTTCATGGCGCGCAGCCAGTTGCGCTGCGCGCTCGCCATGTGGCCTTCCGCGAACGCGGCCTCGGCGCGCTGCCGATTGGCCTGCGCCAGCTTCTTCCACTCGCGATGCCAGGACCGGTCGTCACCGCGCTTCAGCTGCCGCGCGATCATCAGGCATTCGGCGATCGTGGCGCCGCCCTCCTGGGCCGCGGTCAAGAGCCGCGTAAATTCAGCGGAGATGTCCTCCCGCTCCGGGCAAAGGATCCAGTCGTCGGAGAGGCATGCGGGAATCATCGGAGCTACGCTCTATCATCGCGTTATCCCCGATTGAGTAAACTATTTCAGTTTACCGACCAAGCAGCCGTGCACCGAATGAGAGCCGTTCGAGATCACCATCGCTTGAACGAAACGGCCCCCTCGCATGCGTGACATTCCAATTCGTCATGAGGCGACGAACATTGGCAGGAGGTGGCACGTACAATTACCTGCGCGCCTCTTGCCATGATGATTATCATACCTATATCGGCGCGCCTTTCGAGGCGGTCTCAACCGAGCCGCCAGCCGACCTCCTGCGTAAAGCTTTCGTAGAAGGCGCGGTCATAGGCCTGCTCCGGCGTGGCGCGCACGCGTTCGTCGAGTCGCTCAGCGTCCTCGCCGACGAGGATGCGCCAGCGCTCCGCCTTGACCCCGTCGAGAATGATCTTCGCGGCTTGCGCAGCCGTGGTCGGCGCATCCTCCAGGAAGCTGCGGGCGCGTTCGGCGAACGCCGCCTGGATGTCCTCGTCCGACATCTTGTCGGCATCCGGCACGCCGGCCGCGACCATCCGCTTGCGGGTCAGCGCGACCTCGTCGGCATTGAGTCGCTCCGATCCGTCGGCGCTCTGCACCTTGCGCGAGTTGGAGACGATCGAGGTGCCGATGTGACCGGGCATCACCACCGAGCATTTGACGTGCGGCGCATGCAGGCGGAGGTCGTTGATCAACGCTTCGGTAAATCCCTTCACCGCGAACTTGGCCGAGCTGTAGGCGGTGTGCGCCTGGCCCATGCCGATCGAGGCCCAGAAGCCGTTGACGCTCGCGGTGTTGACGATGTGGGCCTCGTCCGCCGCGACCAGCATCGGCAGGAAAGTGCGCACGCCGAGATAGACGCCGCCCCAGCAGATGTTGAAAGTGCGCTCCCACTGCTCGCGCGTGTTGGTGAACAGGCTGCCGCCGCCGCCGATGCCGGCATTGTTGAACAGCAGGTGGATCCTGTCGGTCTTCTGCTGCTCGGCGAGCTCGTCGCGAAAGCGCTTCAGATGATCCTCGATCGAGACGTCCGCGACATGCGTCGTGACGCGCAGGCCCTGCGGCAGCTTCTCGATCTCGCAGAGTCGCTTGGTCTCCGCCATCGCGGCCTCCGAGACGTCGCACATCGCGACATTGCAGCCTTCGGCGACGAGTTGCCGCGCGAGCTCGCGCCCCATTCCCGTGCCGCCGCCGGTGATGACTGCGATCTTTCCTGCGAAATCCTTCATGGGACTTTCGGCCCCTCCCTTGTCGGTATGTTTCTTCGTCATCGCGCACTCACTGGAGCGCGCACGAAATGTAGCAGCGCCGCATCCGCAAATGAAAGCGGATCGGCGATGCAATCTTCAGCATCAGTTATTTCGGCGCGCGGACTATTGGCCGTTCCGGTGCTGTTGCCACGCGGTCCGTGCATGTGAGGCAGCCTCGCCCGCGGCACATCCTTCGAGACGCCCGCCGTTGGCGGGCTCTCAGGATGAGGACTGGGTGCGTGGCAGCAGCTTCAACGAGCACCGATGTTCATCAGCCTCATCCGGAGGAGACCGCGCAGCGGTCGTCTCGGAGGACGAGGCGCTTGCTCGGCCATCGCCAGGAAGCACACGCGATAGCCCGGCCGTTGCGAGAGAGCGCCCGCGTCGCTGCCGCCACAGTCGGGCAAAAATGCCCGGTTCCCGTATTTGTCCGGCTTCGGTTTATGGGCATTTTTTTACAATCCGAATCATCAAATGGACTCCGGATGCTGGGTCGAGTCGGCCAGGCCAGCGTGTTGTTTGCGTGTCACAGGCTCTGGCACTCCGCTTGCATCCTCTTCGTGGTCTGAAACTACCGATGAGGTGACAGGAATGTTCGTGACCGTCGTTGCCGTGCTCTGCCGGCTGAGTGCAGCCAGCTCAGGCAGTTGCATCGAGGAAATCGTGACCGACAGCAACATGACGCCCGAGATGTCGATGATGCAATGTGCGATCGGCGCACAGGCGCCGCTCGCGAAATGGATGGGCGAGCATCCGATCTATCACGCCAATTGGCGCCTGGATCGGTACAAATGCGTGCCCGGCCATTACGAGATCAAGGGCCACGCCTAAGGCCCCGCAAAACTACTGATCCGAGGAAACGCCCGGGGGCCGCCGTGCCCTCCGCGCGAGCACCGTCAGCGCCAGCCCCATCGAGGCGGCGCGCCCTGTGACCACGGTCACACCGTCCCCCTAAGCCACCATGCGCATGATGAGCGCACGCGCCTTGCGCCCTTCCGGCGTCGGCATCAGCGCGTAGTTGTGTGGCTGGTCACGCAGCAGATGCAGCTCGACCGGCACGCCCACCGCCCTCGCCCGCTCGGCGAGATCGACGCTGTCGGGATAGAGCAGATCGCGAGTCCCAGCGAAGATCGTCATCGGCGCCAGGAAGCGGAAGGCGCCGTTGAGCGGACTGACGAAGGGATGGCCGACATCGAGCTCGCCGGCATAGAGCCGCCCGGCCTCGACGATCCCCGGAATGTCCTGGATCGGATCGCGCGCGGCGATCTCGATTTGCTCGGGACGGCTGACCGACGCATCTGCCGCGGGCGAGATCAGCACCAGCCGCGCCGGCTGTCGATGACCGCGATCGCGCAGCCATTGGCACGCGGCGAGCGCGAGGCCAGCGCCGGCCGAATTGCCGACCACCGTGACCTTTGCGGGTCCGGCGTCTTCCAGCAGCATGCGCAACAGCTCGCCCGTCGCCGGCACGACGTCCTTGGCAGTCGCGCGCGGCGCCAGCGGATAGATCGGCACAACGCACGACACGCGCGCCTTGCGCGTCATCTCGCCGACGAAGCGCCAATGCGCCGGCGCGATCTCGTTGATGAAGCCGCCGCCGTGCAGGAACATGACGTAGTTGCAGTCCTCAAAGCCCGACGACGGCGCGGTGTAATAGACCGGCCAGCCGCCCATCTTGGTCAGCGTCGCCTCGACGCCGCGCCCCAGGCCCGTCGGCTCGTAAGAGGCCGGCTGCAAGGCGAGCTTCTGCACATGCGCCTGCACGGCTTCGATTGATGCCAGCTGCTGCTTGTAGGGCAGCAGGGCGAGCAGCATGTTGAAGACGCGACTTTGCAGGCTTGGGGCGGGATCGCGCCGGGCCGGTGGACCGAACACGCAACCGCCCGGGCAGAACTGCAAGGCCGACACTAGTCTGGCAACGCTCATGGCCACATCCCCATCTGGCACTTTCGAAACGGCGACAAGGGGCTTGCCGACCCACCGCCACCTGCCGATATAATGCGAGTATTCGCTCGCTTTTCCTACTCGCATTCGGATCAAAAGATCGTGGCTCGCCAACCGCCGACAAAACCCCGGAAAAATGCCTCGCAGGCGCGATCACGCGCCACCATCGACGCTCTGGTCGAGGCGACCGCTCGCATTCTGGTCCGCGAAGGTTTTGAGAAGGCCAGCACCAACCGCATCGCCGAAATCGCCGGCGTCAGCGTCGGTTCGCTCTACCAGTATTTTCCAAGCAAGGAAGCGCTCGTCGCCGCCGTGATCGACCGTCACAACGACGAGATCATGGGCATCGTCCGCGCCGCGCTCGTTGAAGTCGCCGATCTGCCGATCGACAAGGCGGTGCGAAAACTCGTCACCGTCGCGATCGACGCCCACCGCATCAATCCGAAGCTACACCGCGTCCTCGCCGAGCAGATCCCACGCACCGGCCAGCTCAAAGACGTCGAAGCTTACAACCGAGAGATCCAAACGTTAGTGCGCGCCTATCTCGAAAGCCGCCGCAAGGAGATGCGCAAGGTCGATCTCGATGTCGCAACCTTCATCTGCGTCAGCGCGATCGAAGCGATCGCGCACAACACGGTGCTGCACGGCGCCGAGATGCTGTCGGAGAAGATGGTGCGGACGCTGGTGGACGAGACGACGCGGATGGTGGTGGGGTATTTGAGGTAGGGGCCCTTACGGAGATCTGCTCCAAAGCTCAAAAGTGATAGTTCACGCCCACGCGCGCCACGTGGAAATCCGCCCGGCCAAAATTCGCCGTGTATCTGGACAGGTTCGGACCAATGCCCGTTGCGAGTGCGATTGCCGTCACTGACGATTTGCCGAGGTCAACGTAAAGATATTCGGCCTTGAAGCTCCAACGAGGCGCAAAGCGCCATTCGCCGCCTCCACCCAACGTCCAGCCGGTCTGAATGCGGGAATTGCTCCCCGTGAAGCACGTCAATCCCGTTGTACAAGCAAATGAAGTGCCGCTGACGGAGATACTGAAGCCTCCAGGCGGTCCGTTTACGATATAGTCGTCAAATGTCGCCACCCGACCAAAAGCGAAGCCGCCGGTCCCATACAGAAGAACGCTAGGCGAGACCAGCGCCCCAAAGCGCCCACGAATACTCCCCCACCAATCAATCTTTTGCTCGGCCGAGATGGTCTGTGTGAAAGCTGGGGGCAGAATCGGCGCGGTTTCGCGACCGCTTCCGCGCAAGCTGGATGCGCTCAAGTCGCCTTCAACGCCGACGAGCCATTTGCCACCCAGCTGCCAATTGTAGCCCGCCTGCAAACCTCCCGTTACACCATTGATCGAAAAATCGTGAGCGCTGAGAGCAACCTGCCCCGCAAACGGAGCTACAAGCGGAACTCCGGGATTGAAAAGGAAAGCGGAAGCGGCGTCACTCGTAAAACCCACGGACCGGTTTGCCCATGCCCCGCCAACGTTGCCGCCTACATAAAATCCCGTCCAGCTTGGGCTGGGGTCAGCTGTGCGCGCTTTCGTGAAAAGTGAAGGGCTTTGGTCAGCAGCTTCCGCCCCCGACGCGACACTCGCCAAGACTGCTACAGCGGCCAGCACTCTTCTCACGGGACGCCCCCTCCGCGATTCCAACGCGCCCGAAATTCTTAAATCATGTTGACGCTGCACGCTGTGACGCCAAGGCAACACTCGCGGAACGTTGCAACCGCAAACGTGCGGCCCGCGGTAACCCGCCCGAAAATTTGATTCTTTGAAATGGTCGGAGCGAGAGGATTTGAACCTCCGACCCCTAGTCTCCCAGACTAGTGCGCTAACCGGGCTGCGCCACGCTCCGAACGTCGTTCCATTAGCTAGGATCGGCGCGATGCGCAAGGCGAGGCCACAGCATTTTGGTGCCTCTCCCTCCGTGGGCTCGGAGCCCAAGCGCCCGGAACTGCCGGCAAAGCCGACTGAACCCGCTCCTCACCCGTCCTTCAGCGCCTGATCCAGCATTTCGCGGCAGGCGACGAGGTCGGCGAGGACGCGTCCGAGGCGCTCCCGGTCCAGCGCACTGGGGCCAGCCGGGGCTGCGGCCATCGTGCCGCCCTTGCGGAAGGTGGTGAGGATGTCCTCGTCGTCGACCTCGGTGAAGCGGAAGTCGATGCCTTCCTCCTCATCCCCCTGGTAGTCGTCATCGTCGCTGTCGGCGACGCCCTTGATGGGCGCCTCCTCGTCCTCGGGCTCCATCAGGCTGGCGCCGATGGCGTCCTCGATGGCGCCGAACGAGACCGCGGCGGCGCTGTCGGCGAGGCCCTGCACCGATTTGACGCCGTGCTCCTTCAGGATCCGCTGCACCCCGCGGATGGTGTAGCCCTCGCCGTAGAGCAGCCGGCGGATGCCCTTGAGCAGGTCGACATCGTCGGGGCGGTAATAGCGGCGGCCGCC
>NZ_AJQF01000230.1:0-2423 GCF_000261705.1 Bradyrhizobium genomosp. III
GGGAGAATCGGGTCTCCCAGAACCGCAGCACGTGCTGCGGAATGTCGAGTTCCTGCGCTACTTCGCTGATGGTTCGGAACGCATCCGGCGCCTTGTCCAAATGCCAAATCCTTTGCCGAAGGCGTTACGCCTCTTGTTGAGCCTTGCTGGCGTCACCGTTGGCGCGGTGCTGGCCGTTGATCCGCTGCTTCAGGATCGCCGACGGCTTGAACACCATGACACGGCGCGGCGAGATCGGCACCTCGGTGCCGGTCTTCGGGTTACGGCCGATGCGCTGACCCTTTTTGCGGACCATGAAGGACCCGAACGAGGACAGTTTCACCGTCTCGCCCTTTTCCAGGCAGTCGGTGATCTCCTTCAGCACGAGTTCCACGAAGGCGGACGATTCCGTGCGCGACAGGCCCACCTTCTGGTAGACGGCTTCGCACAGGTCGACACGCGTTACGGTTTTACTTTGATCGGTCATCGCCCTGCCCCACATCACGGCGAACAATTGTTGTCTGAAATTATGAGGTTACGTTACAGCGGTCAACAGCGCTCATCAATGCAGACGCATCGATAATCGCGGCAAAATCCGGCAAAATTTTATCGACTGTGGCTCTACCAGCGCACGAGTGCGGAGCCCCAGGTGAAGCCGCCGCCCATGGCCTCCAGCAGGACCATGTCGCCCTTCTTGATACGGCCGTCCCTGCGGGCCACCGACAGCGCCAGCGGAATCGAGGCGGCCGAGGTGTTACCGTGACGGTCCACCGTCAGCACCACCTTCTCCGGCGCGATGTGGAGCTTGTGGGCGGAGGCGTCGATGATTCGCTTGTTGGCCTGGTGCGGCACGAACCAGTCGATGGTCTCGGCATTGAGCCCGGTGGCCTGGAAGGCGTCGACGATGACGTCGGTGATCATGCCGACCGCATGCTTGAAGACCTCGCGGCCCTCCATGCGCAGATGGCCGACGGTCTGGGTCGAGGACGGTCCGCCGTCGACGAACAGCTTTGCCTTGTGGCGGCCGTCGGAGCGCAGATGCGTGGTGACGATGCCGCGATCGGTCGCGGCCTTGCCCGGCTGCTCCTGCGCCTCCAGCACCACCGCGCCGGCGCCGTCGCCGAACAGCACGCAGGTGCCGCGGTCGTTCCAGTCGAGGATGCGCGAGAAGGTCTCGGCGCCGATCACCAGCGCGCGCTTGAAGGCGCCGGTGCGCAGGAAATTGTCGGCGGTGGCGAGCGCGAACACGAAGCCCGAGCATACCGCCTGGAGGTCGAAGGCCGCGCCGTGGGTGATACCGAGCCCGTGCTGCACGGCGACCGCCGTCGCGGGGAAGGTGTTGTCCGGCGTCGAGGTCGCGAGCACGATCAGGTCGATCGACTGCGCGTCCATGCCGGCATCGGTCAGCGCGGCCTGCGCCGCCTTGATCGCCAAATGCGAGGTGAACTCGCCCTCGGCCGCGATGTGGCGCTCGCGAATGCCGGTGCGCTGCACGATCCACTCGTCGGAGGTGTCGATACGCGCCGCCAATTGGGCGTTGGTCACCACCTGCTCCGGCAGATAGGAGCCGCAGCCGAGCACGACCGAACGAATTTGAGTCACGAAACAGCCTCCTGCGCGGCCTGCACGGAATTGAGTGCACCACCCTCGCGGTTGAGCATCTGATTGATCTTGTTCAGGAGATCGTAGTGAGCCATCTCATAGCCAACATCGATCGCATAGGCAAAGCCTTCGGCGCTGGTTCCGCCGTGGCTCTTGACCACTAATCCATTCAAACCCAGGAACACGCCGCCATTGGACTTGTTCGGGTCCATCTTGTCGCGCAGGGCCTGGAAGGCGCTGCGTGCAAAGAGATAGCCGAGCTTCGACAGCCAGCTCCGCTGCATCTCGTTGCGGAGTAAGTCCGCCATCTGCCGCGCGGTTCCCTCGGCGGCCTTGAGCGCGATGTTGCCGCTGAAACCTTCGGTCACGATGACGTCGGCCAGCCCCTTGCCGATGCCGTCGCCCTCGACGAAGCCGATATAGTCGAGCTCCGGCAGGTTCCTGGCACGCAGGATCTCGCTGGCCTCGCGGATCTCCTCGTGCCCCTTGATCTCTTCGGCCCCGATATTGAGCAGCCCGACCGTGGGGCGCTTCTTGTCGAACAGCACGCTCGCCATCGCCGCGCCCATCACAGCGAGCGACACCAGATGGTGCGCGTCGCCGCCGATGGTGGCGCCGAGGTCGAGCACGATGGAATCGCCGCGCCTGGTCGGCCAAACGCCCGTGATCGCCGGGCGATCGATCCCCTTCAGCGTGCGCAGGTGGAAGCGCGACATCGCCATCAGCGCGCCGGTATTGCCGGCGGAGACCGCGACATCCGCCTCGCCCTTCTTCACGGCATCGATGGCGAGCCACATCGAGGAGGTCTTGCGGCCGCGCCGCAGCGCCTGGCTCGGCTTTTC
>NZ_AJQF01000231.1:0-3533 GCF_000261705.1 Bradyrhizobium genomosp. III
TTCGAAGCGGCCTTGAGGGCCGGATGCTTCTCGAGCTCGGGCTCGATCCTGGCACGGTCCCCGACCAGCAGGAACTCGGTCTCGCGATGCCTCTGAAGCGAGATGGCGGCGCCGGGAATGACCACGGCGGCGCCGGCGTCGCCCCCCATGGCGTCCAGCGCGATGCGAACCTTGCTTGGCATAAAAGTCCTGGAAACCTGGTCTGGTGCGGTCTTGGATCAGCGGGACCGCAAAATGAGTTCGCCACGGACATGGCGGCCGGCCAAGCGCCACGCCGCACCCGGGCCGGGGCGCGACAATAGCGTTTTGTTACCCCGAAACAACCTCTTGCCCCCAGGCTTTTGCATCCGGGGCGATCCGGCCGCGAACCGCGAAATTTGCAAGAAACACACTGAAATCAGTCAGATAAAGAGCGCTTTGAAACCATCCCGGCAAATGCCTGACGCACCCCCGCAAGACGATCCCGCGGGGAAATGCCCGGCTATCGGCCCTTCTTGTTGTCCGTGAGCGCCTTCAGGGCTGCGAATGGATGGTCCTCCGGGTCGGGGGCGGTGACCTCCGCCTCGAACACGACCCCCTCCTTGCGCGGATAGGGATCGATCGCCAGGAACAGGGCGTCGGTGGCGAGCCGGCCGAGGTCGATGATGCCACCCACGATCGCCTCGGGCGGGTCGGCGACCTCAGACGGTGCCTCCTCGTCCTGCCCCTCCGCGATCAGGTCGGCGAGACGCCGCGCCTCGGCCTCGGGGGCGAACATCAGGTCCACCTCCTCCTCGATCTCGCTTTCGATCGGATCGAGCGTGACCACGCAGGTCTGGCCGATTCGGGCCCGGACGCTGCCGGTCACCTGGATCCGGCCGCCGCTCCTGGGCACCACGTCGAACTCGGCCTCGGCCGACAGGACTTCGCGGAGGCCCGCAAGCCCGGCCATCGCCTGCCGCTCGGCGGCCGAGGCCTCGAGCTTGCGGTGCAGGCCGGTGTCGGGGATTTGCGCAACGATGATCGGGACCCGCCAGGGATCTGGCTCGGTATTTGGTCGGCTCATGGCTTGTCGCCCTCGGGAAGCGCTGGAGGAAACCTGAAGGAGGCGCGCAGCAGCGCGGCCTCGTCGGCCCGGCCGAGATCGGCCTCGGTGACCCGCGCATAGGCCGCAAGCCGCCTCGCCTGGTCCAGGTCGGTCCCGTTCAAGATATTCTTGCGGATCGCCTCTGCCAGGGCCTCGCCGGCCTCGATGGCCTGGTCATAGGCCTGGACGCGGCCGTAAAACGCCTCGCCGAAGGCCCGCATCCGCTTCGGCACGGTCTGGTCGCCCACCCCCATCTCGCGCAGATTGTCGTCCATGTCCTCGCAGAAGCGATCGAACAGCGCCTGCGACAGCTCGGTGGCGCCCTGAACCGTGCGCAGGCGCCGCAGCAGCAGCCACAGATGCAGCAGCAACAGGTCGAAACGCCCGTTAACCGTATCGGGCACGCCCAAGTCGCGGTAAAATATGGGTTCTCGCGCCTGCGTCACGATCATGCCATAGATGGCTTCAATGGTGCCCGACGGGGTTAGCCGGGGTTTCCTGAAGTGATTGAACGGCCAAAGCATTGTGATTTCCGCAAGCGGGCGCGCGCGAGTTGCATTCAGACGCCCAGCCCGGTACTTCAGCGCCTCGCGCGACGCAAGGGGACGGAATCAGTTCCGCTATGACGACAACGAACCAGATCAGCCTGCACGCGGACAAGCGGCGCGGCCTTCATGCTCGCTGGCGCGGCTTGCGCATGCTCGCCGCCGTCGCCCTGGTCGGCGCCGCGCTCACGGGCTGCACCGGCGAGCAATTCCAGAAGGGTTACATCCTGCCGCCCGGCGCGCTGGAGCAGATTCCGATCGGCGCGAGCCAGGACCAGGTGCTGATCGTGATGGGCACGCCCTCCACGGTCGCGACCCTCGACGGCGAGGTGTTCTACTACATCTCGCAGCGCTCGGAGCGCATGGTCGCCTTCATGAACCAGAAGGTGGTCGATCAGCGCGTCATCGCGATCTATTTCGACAAGAACCGGCGCGTGCGGCGTCTCGCGAATTACGGTCTGCAGGACGGCAAGATCTTCGACTTCATCAGCCGCACCACGCCGACGTCGGGCCAGGAGATGAGCTACCTCACGCCGCTGTTCAAGCTGCTCAGCTTCAACTGAGTCCCCGAAGCGTTTTCGGGTGAAGCCGGGGACCGGCTCGCATCAGGAAAACGCTTCAAGACAAGCACCCAGAACGCCTTCCAATTCCGCCGGAAGGTATATGGCCCTCGCCTGCGGCGTCGTGCCGCCGTCCACGCGGCACTGACCGCCGCGCGCGACTTGCCGTCGCACCTGCGGTTTCCTACCCTCCCTGCAAAGAAAGCAGGGAGTGGATTCGTGCCTAAGACTTTGTCCCGACGTCGCGTGCTCACCGGAATGGCCGGCCTTTCGGCCGCAGCGATCCTGCCGCGATCGAGCCTTGCGGACTGGAAGCCGACCGAAAACGTCCGCCTCGTCGTGCCGGCTGCGGCCGGCGGCTCGACCGACGTGTTGGGCCGGCTCCTGGCCGCGCATCTGCAAACCGCCTGGGGCCAGTCCGCTGTCGTGGAAAACCGCTCGGGCGGCGGCGGCACGATCGGCACCGCCGAGGTGGTTCGTGCCAAGCCCGACGGCCACACCATCCTGGTCGGCAATCCCGGTCCGAACGCGATCGCCTACAGCATCTTCAAGAATCTGACCTACAAGCCGGACCAGCTCCAGCCGGTCTCCAACATGATCCGGATCCCGAACATCGTGTCGGCGCATCCGAAGACCGGCATCAAGTCGGTCGCCGAGCTGATCGCCTATCTCAAGGCCAATCCGGACAAGCTCAGCTACGCCTCCTCCGGCGTCGGCCAGAGCCCTCACCTCACCGGCGCCTGGTTCCTCCAGCTCACCGGCCTCAAGATGACGCACATCCCGTTCCGCGGTGCGGGCCCCGCGCTTCAAGCCGCACTGGCGGGCGACATCCAGATCCTGTTCGACAATCTCTATCCGAGCCTGCCGCAGGTGCAGAACGGCACGCTCAACGGCCTCTGCGTCACCACCACCGAGCGCAGCGACCTTGCGAAGGACCTGCCGACCATGCGCGAGAGCGCACCGGAGCTGGCGAATTTCGACGTCTCGTCATGGTTCTCGGTCTTCCTGCCGAAGGGCGTCTCGCCCGAGGTGCTGAGCGCGCTCAATCTCCAGGTCAAGGCGATGCTGGAGCGCGACGACATCAAGAAGCAGATCGCCGCCATGGGCGCGCGCGCCGATTACGGCACGCCCGAGCAGTTCGCCGCCTTCGTGGATGCCGAGACGAAGAAGTTCGCCGGCATCATCCAGAAGGAAGGACTGCAGATGGACGTGCAGTGACGCACGGCCGCGATCTGTAGGGCGGATTAGCGAAAGCGTAATCCGCCTTCGATGCAGTTTGGGCGGCGGCGGATTACGCTTCGCTAATCCGCCCTACGCACTGTCACGACAATCGGGATAGGGGGAAGCCTCGCGGCTCCGCCC
>NZ_AJQF01000232.1:0-20347 GCF_000261705.1 Bradyrhizobium genomosp. III
TCGAATTCCTCGAACGACCCCTTGTCGAGCAGCAGGTCGATCCGCTCCCGCGCGGTGAGGCGGCCGCGCGCATGCTGCGCGTCGATGCGCTTCTCGCCGCCGCCGAGTTTGGCACCGGCGCGACGTTGTTCAAGGGCTTCGATAACGGACATCGATTGGGCCAACTGATCTACCGCTTTCTGGCGATTGGAGGCAGGTCGGTGCAAATGCCCTCATGGACTTCGGCAGCCATGCCGATCGTCTCGCCGAGGGTCGGATGCGGGTGAATGGTCTTTCCGATATCGATCGCGTCAGCCCCCATTTCGATAGCGAGACAGATTTCCCCGATCATATCGCCGGCATGCGGTCCGACGATCACGCCCCCGACGATGCGACCGGTTTCGGCGTCGAACAGCAGCTTCGTCATGCCATAGGATGCGCCCGACGCGATGGCCCGGCCGGACGCGGCCCATGGGAATTTTGTCGAACGGATCTTCCGTCCGGATTCGGCGACATCACGCTCGGACTTGCCGACCCAGGCGATCTCAGGATCGGTGTAGGCGACATTGGGGACGATCTTCGCGGTAAAGGCCGCCGGCTTCCCGGCAGCTACTTCCGCGGCGACGTGCCCCTCGTGAACGGCCTTGTGCGCCAGCATCGAACCGCCGACGACGTCGCCGATGGCGAAGACGTTGCGCGCCGTCGTTCTCATCTGCTCGTCGACCTGAATGAAGCCGTTCGAATCGATGGCAACGTCGATCCGTTCGAGGCCGAGCTCGCTACTGTTGGGAACACGGCCGGCCGATTGCAACACCAAATCGTACGATCGTGTCCGTACCGATGCGCCTGTGGTACCGACCCTCACGCCGTCCGGCGTGATTTCGGCGGTTGATACGCTGCTTGCGACGTCGATATGCTCGAAGCGATGCGCGTTGCGCGAACGCCAGATCTTCACTGCGTCGGCATCCACGCCCGCCAGGATATCGGGAAGCCTTTCGACAAGATCGATCTTGGTGCCGAGCGAGTTGTAGACGGTCGCCATCTCCAGCCCGATGATCCCCGCTCCGATCACGAGCATGCGGCCCGGAATGCTTCGCAGCGCGAGCGCGCCGGTCGAGGTCACGACCCGCTCATCCTTGGGAAGCACCGCTAGCTGCACCGCGCGCGAGCCCGTGGCGATGATGCATTGACCAAATTCAATTTGCTGCGAGCCTGCCCCCTCACCGACAATCTCGAGCCGCGTGGCGGAGGCGAATTTCGCGATGCCGCGGATCACCGTGACGCGGCGCGCTGCTGCCATCTGGCTCAGCCCATCCGTCAGCTTCTTGACAGTGCCGCGCTTGAAGGCGCGCAGCTCCTGCAGATCGATCTGCGGCGCGGCGAAGCGAATGCCCTTGTCCGCGATCCGTTTGGCTTCCTCCTTGACGGCCGCAACATGAAGCAGCGCCTTCGACGGGATACATCCAACGTTTAGGCAAACTCCGCCCAAGGTGCCGTAGCGTTCGACGATCGCGGTGTTCAGTCCAAGGTCTGCGGCCCGAAACGCTGCTGAATAGCCGCCCGGCCCGCCTCCGATCACGACAAGATCGTAGCGCGTATAATCTGTTGCGCGCTGGCCAACATCCTGATCCGCTGAGATCGTCTCGCCTTGCGCGCCCGCTTCGTCCGACGCCGACGCCGTGCCAATCATGGAGCCTTGAGACACCTTGTCTCCAACACGCAGCGACATGCTCGTGATCACCCCTGCGATCGGCGACGGAATCTCCAGCGTGGCCTTGTCGGATTCCACTGTGATCAACGCCTGCTCTCGCACGACGACGTCGCCTGCCCTGACGTGGACCTCGACGACCTCGACGTCTCGAAAATCCCCGATGTCGGGGACCCGGATTTCCTCTGTCCGCATCTGCGTCCTCACAACGCGAAGCGCCGCAGATCGGAGAGCACCGACGCGACGAAGCCCAGGAACCGGGCCCCAGCCACGCCGTCGACGACCCGGTGATCCCACGACAGACTCATCGGAAGGATGAGGCGCGGTTCAAACTCGCGGCCGTTCCAGACCGCCTCGGTGGCGGCCCGCCCGGCGCCGAGGATCGCCACCTCGGGCGCGTTGATGATGGGCGTAAATCCCTGACCGCCGATGCCTCCGAGAGACGACACCGAGAAACAGCCGCCCTGCATGTCGCCCGACGCGAGCTGCCCCGCGCGCGCCTTGTCGGCGAGCGAGCGCATCTCCGCGGCAATTTGCCGAAAGCCCTTCTTATCGCAGTCCCGGATCACCGGCACGACCAGACCTCTCGGCGTGTCGACAGCGACGCCGATGTGGACATAGTGCTTGAGGATCAACTCATCGCCATCGAGCGACGAATTGAAGCGCGGGTATTTCTGCAGCGCCAAGGCCGCGGCCTTGATCAGCAGCGACACCATGGTGAGCTTCGCCGTGTCCTTCGCGGCCTCGGCATTGGCGAGTTGACGAAAGGCCTCGGCGTCGGTCACATCCGCTCTGTCGAAATTCGTTACATGGGGAATGACGCTCCAGTTGCGCGAGAGGTTCGTACCGGTCAGCTTCTGGATCCGTGTCAGCGGCAGGCGCTCGACCGCGCCGTACCTCTCGAAATCCACCTTGGGCCAATCGACCGGGGCGCCGGGCTCAGGCGCCGTCGCCGGCCTCGATCGCACCAGTCCGTTGACGAAGGCCGCCACATCCTCGCGCAAAGTCCGGCCCTTGGGGCCTGTGGGCACGACAGAGTCCAGCGTCACGCCGAGCTCACGCGCCAAAGCGCGGACCGACGGCGATGCATGCGCCGCCCCGCTAAGCTGCGGCTGCTGTGCACGTGCTCGCGAGTCATCGACTGGAGCCACGGGCGCCGGCCGTGACAGCGCCTCCTGCTGCGAGATCCGTTGCTCCACCTGCGGTGCCGACGCAGTCGCCGGCGGAGGCGCGGTGGATTCGCCGCGCCCTTCGAGGACCATCAGAACCGAACCTTGAGAAACCCGCACCCCGACGTCGATCATCAGTTTGGCCACCGTGCCTGCGGCCGGGGATGGCACCTCCATCGTCGCCTTGTCGGACTCGATCGACAGCAACGGCATGTCGATCGTGACCTCGTCGCCGACCGACACATTGATTTCGACTACCGGAACATCCTTGTAGTCCCCAATATCTGGCAGAACGACTTCAATTGAACGAGACATGCGCGCTCCGCCCTCTCTCAGCGCGACCAAGGCGACGCAACGCCGGTCGGCAATTCGTAGCTGGCGATGGCTTCGGCGACCTGCTCACGCGCCACTTGACCCAATTTTGCCAGCGCCGAGAGCGCCGCAACGACGATCTGCTTGCGATCGACCTCGAAGAACGATCTCAGCGCGGCGCGTGTATCGCTGCGCCCGAAGCCGTCGGTGCCCAGCACCGTATAGGGCGCCTCGATGTAAGAACCGATCAGTTGCGGATACGCCCGGACATAATCCGATGCCGCGACGATCGGCACCTTGCCGCCGAGGCATTGTACGACGTGGCTCTCGACCGGGGTCGACAGTGGCGAGAGCCGATTAGTTCGCTCCACATCGCGCGCCTCCCGCGCCAGCTCGGAAAAGCTCGTTGCCGACCAGACTTCACAGGCCACTTTCCATTCGCTTTGCAGCATCGCTGCGGCGGCGAGCGCCTCCGGGAGAATGGCGCCCGAGCCGACCAGCCTGATCTTCGCCGGCCCGTCAGCGCTCGGCAGAACCCGATAGAGACCCTTGATGACGCCGTCGCGTGCATCGTCGGGCATCGAGGGCTGCGCATAGTTCTCGTTCATCGCCGTGAGGTAATAGAACTCGTCGTTGCCCTGCTCGAGCATCGACCGCATGCCGTGATCGACGATGACGGCCACCTCGTAGGAGAATGCCGGATCGTAGGCCCGGCAGTTCGGAACGGTCGCCGCCATCAGATGGCTGGACCCGTCCTGATGCTGCAAGCCTTCGCCGCCGAGCGTCGTCCGGCCGGCCGTCGCCCCGATCAAAAAGCCACGCGCGCGCTGGTCCGCCGCCGCCCAGATCAGATCGCCGACCCGCTGAAAGCCGAACATCGAATAGTAGATATAGAACGGCAGCAACGGGAAGTTATGGATGCTATAGGAGGTCGCCGCCGCGGTCCATGACGAAATCGCCCCCGCCTCGGTGATCCCCTCCTCCAGCAATTGACCGTCGATCGCTTCCTTGTAGTACAGCATCGAACCGGCATCTTCCGGCTCGTAGAGCTGTCCCGCCGGCGAGTAGATGCCGACCTGTCTGAACAGGTTCGCCATTCCGAAGGTGCGGGCTTCGTCGGCGACGATCGGGACGATGCGCGGGCCGAGCGTTTTGTCCTTGAGCAAATTGGTGAACAGCCGCACGATCGCCATCGTGGTCGACGTCTCCTTGCCGTCGCCGCGCAGCGCGAACTCCGCGTAGGATTGCAGCGGCGGCACCGGCAGCGCCGCCGAAGCGCGTCGCCGCGCCGGCATGTAGCCACCGAGTGCCGCGCGACGGGCGCGCAGGTACTGAATTTCCGCGCTGTCTTCCGCAGGCCTGAAGAATTCCAGATCCTCGACTTGCTCGTTGCTGAGCGGCAGGGCGAACCGGTCGCGGAACGCATACAGCGCGTCGACATCGAGCTTCTTGGCCTGGTGCGACGTCATGCGCGACTCGCCGGCGCCGCCCATGCCGTAGCCCTTCTTGGTCTTCGCCAGAATGACGGTCGGCCGACCCTTAATGTCTTTCGCGGCGGCAAAGGCCGCGAACAGCTTCTTGAAGTCGTGGCCACCGCGCTTAAGGCCGTCGATATCCGCGTCCGACATGTGCGCAACTAGCGCTTGGACCTCGGGATCCTCGCTGAAGAAGTGGGCGAGGTTGTAGGCCCCATCCTTGGCACCGAGCGTCTGATATTTGCCATCGACGGTGTCGGCGAATTTGCGCAGCAGCGCATGCTTGCTATCGCGCGCGAAGATATCGTCCCAGTCCGATCCCCACAGCACCTTGATTACGTTCCAGCCGGCGCCCTGGAAAAGTGATTCGAGTTCCTGAATCACCTGCCCGTTGCCGCGGACCGGCCCATCCAGGCGCTGCAGGTTGCAATTGACGACGAAGGTGAGGTTGTCGAGATTTTCCCGCGCCGCCAGGGCGAGCCCGGCGATCGATTCCGGCTCGTCCATCTCGCCGTCGCCGAACACACCCCAGACGTGACGACCAGCCGTCTGCACCAGGCCGCGATGCTGCAGATACTTCATGAACCGCGCCTGGTAGATCGCGCTGATTGGCCCAAGGCCCATCGACGCCGACGGCACCTGCCAGAACTCCGGCATCAGCCAGGGATGCGGATAGGACGACAGACCGGGGCCGCTCAGTTCCTGGCGATACAGCTTCAGATTTTCGTCCGACAGTCGGCCTTCGAGATACGCTCGTGCATAGACTCCGGGGGACGAATGCGGCTGGAAATACACCAAGTCGCCCTCCGACTCGGAGCTTGACGCGCGAAAGAAATGATTGAAACCGACTTCGAAAATCTCCGCGGCCGAGGCGTAGCTGGCGACGTGCCCGCCGAGCTCCCCATAGGCCTTGTTGGCACGGACCACCATCGCGAGCGCGTTCCAGCGAATGATCGCCGTCAGGCGGGTCTCGATCGCGATGTCGCCGGGGTAGGGCTTCTGCTGCTCAAGCGGAATAGAATTGCGATAGGGCGAAAACGGCGGAGAGTCCGGCAGAACGCCGAGCTCCTTCGCGCGCCGATCGAGCGCAGCCAGGATGTAACGCACGCGCTCGGCACCGGCGCTGTGGTGGAGCGATCCAAGCGAGGCGAGCCAATCGGCGGTTTCGACCGCATCCTGATCGGCGTTGACGACCTTGCGTGGCGGATCGATGTGTGCAGTCATGCGTCGGGCTCCGAGAAAGCCCGCACTTGGTAGCATCGGGTGCTATGGCACGTGCTGCTGAATTCGGCCGCGTTCCGACGGATTGCCCGGCTCCGGCGGGACGCGGAGGCTCGCATCGCAGCATTCTCTGCTGTTGGTTTAATCGGGCGAGTGATCGAGCCGTCGGCCGCCTGACAGGTGCTCCCGCTTGGTCACGGCGCAGCATGCCGCATCGCTCAGCGCTCACGCCGCAGTAGCGGGCATCTTGTCGCAGATCAGCGAACTCGACGGCTCGCCGCGACTAGTGACCTGACCTTTCAAAACAGCTAACCTCGGCTAGCAGCAGGATCTGCATCAAGGCTTGACTGACTTGACGAATTGGCAGGATTGAAATGCCGCCCGAGACCGAGTTCGATCGCGATTTTGCGCGAATGGATCTGCCCGATCTTCGGATCAACTATGATCCTGTCGATCCGGATCAGTTCGATCGTCCCGTCACTTCATTCTGTCTCGAAACCAGCAAAGACAACGACGACCTGCCGCTGCACTCACACCGCAAAGGCCAATTGGTCGTCGCATCTCACGGCTCGGTGATGTGCCGGGCGCCCGGCGGCTTGTGGATCGTGCCTCCGCAAGGCGCGGTATGGATCCCGGCCGGCGTGCAGCACAGCAATTGCGTGGCCGATTTCGGCAAACTCTACACAGTGTTCATCGATCCGCAGGTCAGCATGCTGCCGCGGACCTGCTGCACGCTGATGATCACGTCGCTGGTGCGGGAATTGATCCACCGCCTCTCGGTGTTCCCACCGCTCTATCCGCTGGAAGGACCGACCAGCCGTCTCGGCCGGGTTTTGCTCGACGAACTCGTGCAGATGTCGACGACGGATGAAATGTATTTGCCGATCTCCCCGGACGCCCGTCTTCAACACCTCGCGACCTCCTTGTTGAATAATCCGGGCGACCGCAGCACGATGGACGAAGTCGCCTCGCGCTACGCGATGAGCGAGAGTACCTTCGCACGCTTCATAGCCAAGGAAACGGGGATGACCTTCGGGCGCTGGCGCCAGCGTCTCCACATTCTGATCGCCATGCAACGCCTCACGGCGGGCACTTCGGTCCAGGCCGTGTCGCTGGAACTGGGGTACGAAACCCCCAGCGCGTTCATCACGATGTTCAAGAAGACGATGGGAAAGAGCCCCCGCCGCTTCCTTGCCGAGCGGTCGCGCCTGATTAATTCGGACAGTTTGCCCTAGCTCGCACGTCCCTGCCTGGGCACTTGACGACCGCGACCCCGCGACGCTTTCGCGGGGCCGCCCGTAACGACGTCAGCGTTTGCTGTAAGGCGCAAGCGGATACTCGAGCGACGCTTCCGCAATGGCCTTTGGAGCCACCACCCGAGGCCTGCCTTTCAAACCCTGCAGCATCACCATCGAACAGTGGATGTTCTGGCCGGTCTCGTCGAACTTGGTGTTGTCGCCGTACATCAGGATCGGCTTCATGTCGGTCTTCTTGAGCGCGCCGTGAATCGCCGCGGACTCCGGCGAAGCCGCCCGCGTCACGGCGTCTGCGACGATCTGCACCGCCTCGAACGCGCAGCCCGCATTGGCATCGAACCAGTCGTTCGGGTAGTCGGCCGCGAACATCTTCATGATCTTGTCGGTCTCGGCGCCCTTGGGATTGAGCCACAACGCCGACAGAACCGGACCGTCACCATACTTTCCGAGCGCGTCGTGATACGCCTTGTCGGACACGCCGTTGGAGTTGGGCGAAAACACCATCTTCGGGTCCCAGCCCTGCTTGATGCATTCGCGCGCGATCATGATCGCGTCGTTGACGCGCGTGACCGAGATCAAAGCATCGGCACCCGACGCTTTCGCCTTGGCAACTTCCACCGACAGATCCTTGGCCTTCTCGTCATAGGCAACGTGCTGCGCGATCTTGAGCGGAACATCCACTTCCTTCCACGCCTGATCGATGCTGGCCGCCGTCGACTGCCCCATCGTGTTGTTGAGATGGAGAACGACGGCGCTGCTCGGCGGATCCTTCAGCGTGCCGAGCACGGACTTCAGCTCGGCCAACGATTGCCGCACGATGGTCAGCGACGTGGGGTAATAGCGGAACACCTGGGTGAAGCCCTGTGAAGTTACCTGGGTGGCGCTCGCGATGTGGACCACCATCGGCACCTTGGCGGCCTCGCAGGCCTGCAGCGCCGAAATGGTGGCACCGGAATCCCACGCGCCGATCAGCACGGTGCAGCCCTGCCGGATCAGGCTCTCGGCGGCAATCCGGCCGTTCTCCGGACGGCTTTGCGTATCGGCGTGAACGATCTCGATGTCGAGGCCGAACTTCTCACGCGCGAATTTGGCGCCGAGATCGATGCCGCGCACGCAGGCCTGACCGGGAAACGCCAGCACGCCGCTGCTGGGCATGATCGCTCCGACTTTCACTTTCGTGTTCGCCGCAAACGATGGCCTTGATACCAGGCCTACCGCAATTCCCAATCCGCTTCCGACAATCGTCCGCCGCGTGATTCCGCTTCGCTTGGTCATCTCGATGTCCTGTTGCTGAAGGAGTGAAATCTTATCTCGACTGTTAGCTTCGTACGTTTTGGGACCGACCGCCGACCTCAAAGGCCCATCTCGGCCTTGATCAATTCTTCCTCGGTTTCGTCGTAGAGCGACGCGATCAGCGACTGATAGCGCTCGTTGATCTGCTTGCGACGCTTCTTCCGCGTCGGCGTCATCACGCCGTTCTCGAGCGACAGCTCCTCTGGCAGAATGCGGAACGCCTTGATCTGCTCGGCTCGCGCCAGCCTTCCGTTGGCCTTGCCGATCTCCGCCTCGATCAGCCGGTTGACGATCTCGGAGCCTGCCAGGTCCGCGTAACTCGCGATCTTGTCGTCGCGCGACTTCGCCCAGTCCATTGTGGCGGTGGCATCCACTTCGATCAGGGCGGTGAGATATTTTCGCCCCTCGCCGATCACAGCCGCCTCGGAGATGAACGGGCTGTGCCTCAGCTCGTTTTCGATCTGAGTCGGGCTGATCGATTTGCCGTTCGACGTGTTGATGATCTCCTTCTTCCGGTCGACAAGCTTGAAGGTTCCTTCCGGCGACACTTCGACGATGTCGCCGGTGTAGAGCCAGCCGTCGCGAAGCGCCGCTTTCGTCTCGTCCGGCTTGTTCCAATAGCCCGCGAACAATCCCGGTCCACGGACGATCATCTCGCCGTCCTGGAGCACGGCGGTTTCCCAGGCCGGATCCGGCAGCGGGACCCCGACGTTGCCGGCCTTCGGCCACTCCGCCATCTGCACCAGATTGGCACCGACCAGTTCGGTCTGGCCGTAGCACTCCTTGAGCTGCAAGCCCCACAACTGCCACAGCGACATCAGCTCGGACGGCATCGCCGCCGACGAGGTGAACGCGACCTTCAGTTCGTCGAAACCGACCTCCGCGAGCAGCGGCAGGAACACTTGCTCGCGGCAGGCCGCGAACAGTTTCGAGACGAAGGCATCCTCGTGGCCGCGCTGACGGTCTTCGAGCGCCCTGCGCGCGATCGTCACGGCAAGCGTGTAGTTCTGATCTCCCGCTTCACCGGCGGGATGCACCTTGCTGAGGATCTGTGTCGCAAAGCGCTGGTAGAACCGCGGCGGCGCCATATAGTAGGTCGGCTTCACCTCTTTGATCGTCTGGGCGAAGTCCGCGGTCGTCTCGCCGAAATATGGAACTGCGTCGGCGATCAGCGGCAACGTGGTCGCCTGCCCGCGCGCCACAGTGTGCGACATCGGCAAATGCACGACCACCCGGTGTTCCTCTTCGCGCATACTGGGGCCGAACAGGGTGATGCAATGAACGCCGGCGAGAATGGAAAGGTGCGTCAGCATGGCGCCTTTGGGGTTTCCGGTCGTCCCGGACGTATAGCCGATGCTGACGACATCGGACGCCTTTGCTGTCGCGCTCTCCTTCTGCAGATAGTCATGCGCATCGACATCGTGTGCTCCAACAAAGTCGGCCAGCGACTTGATCAACGCCGAGGCCTCGCCGGTCCAATCCGGGTCGAGCACGATGATGCCGCGGAGCTGCTCGGCCCGACCGGAGGCGAGCACGATGCGAAGCTGCGGCTCCCCGCCGACGAACGCGAACTTCGCGCCTGAATCCGTGAAGCAGTAAGCCACTTCTTCGGGTGACGAGGTGAAGTAAACGCCCACCATGACGCCGCCGGCGCACATCGTGGCCATGTCGGCGATCAGCCATTCCTCGGACGAATCGCCCATGATCGTGACCCGATCGCCGCGCTCGAGACCAGCACGCCGCAGCGCGCTGGCCAGGTTCACGACACGCTGCGCATAGGCGCCCCACGTCATGGCGGTCCAGGCGCCGTGACGCTTTTGTTGCAAGGCGATCTTGTCGGGCCGCTCCGCGAGTCGCGCGGCCAAAAGCTGCACGACGGTCGTATCCGCCAACTGGGCGCCGGATGTCATCTCAGCGACGTTCATCTCAGCGCTCCGCGAAACGCTTGCGCTTGGCCGCGAATGCGGCAACCGCCTCGGCCCGCTCGGGCGACTTGAACGTCAACATCTCCAGCGCCGCAGAGGTGTCGAGCAGCAGGTGGGCGTACTGCTTGATGATCTTGTTGACGCTGTACTTGGTCCACACGATCGATTCCTTCGGCCCGCTTGCCAGCAGTTCGGCGTATTCGATCGCGGCATCGAGAACGTTGCCGTCTGCGACCACCTCGTTGATCATACCGATAGCAGCCGCTTTCTCAGCGGAGATGAATTCGCCGGTCATCAGATAGTGCTTCGCGCGTACCGGCCCCATCAGCAGCGGCCAGATCACCGCGCCGCCATCGCCCGCGACGACGCCGGCATTGACATGCGTGTCGGCGAAACGGGCTGTCGAGCTCGCATAGATCACGTCGCAGAACAGCGCGAGCGTGGCACCCAGGCCGACCGCGACACCGTTGACGGCCGCGACGATCGGCACTTCGACTTCCAGCATGTTGCGGATGAGGTGGCGACCGCTGCGCGTCGGGGACGGCAGCGTTCCCTGATCCAGCGACTTCTGATCGCCACCAGAGCAAAATCCGCGGCCCGCACCGGTGAGAACGATCGCGTTGACAGAACTGTCGTGATCCAGCTTGACGAAGACGTCTTCGAGCTCCTCGTGCATCTCCCAGTTGATCGCGTTGAGGATCTCCGGGCGGTTCATCGTGACGATCGCGACGCCAGTGGCGCGCTGCTCGACGATCAGGTACTTGTAGCCGTATTGCGACATTGATTTCACCGTTCGATTACTGCTTCTGGGTCCGCATCAGCCGGATCTGCCCGAGAATCTCCTCGGTCGGCCGCACGACGTTGTTTCCGTCGTTGAAATGCGGGATGACGTAGCGACCGACCATGTCGATCGCCTCCATGATCTTTTCGTGCGGGACGGAGTCCATGTGCAGCAGCACCTCGTCGATACCCATGGCCTCGAACTTCTCGATCTGACGAATGACCGTATCGGGGCTGCCGCACACCGTCGTGGCCGACTCGTTGACCAGATAGTCCCAGTCGTTGGCGGCGCGCTCCATCGACGGCACGCTCTCCCCCATGTATTTGTAGTCGTCGGCAATCGCCGCGAGACGCGGATAGGCATCGGTCGAGATCTTGGCATAGTGCATTAGCGGGCCGGCATAATCCGCCTTGGCCTGCTCGTCCGTTTTCCCGATGCCGATGAACAGCGGAATGCCGATACGCGGACGCTGCAGCGGTCCCTCCGCGTCGCACTTCCAGTTTTTTTGATAGGCGTCGATCAGCTTCTGCTGAGCTTCCCAGCCCTGATAGATGTTGCTGCTCATCACGGCGAAGCCCTGCGAGGCCGCCCAGAGATGACTGCGCTCGCTGGTCGCCGCGATCCCGATCACCGGATGCGGCTTCTGCAGCGGCTTCGGAACCAGCTGGCGCGGTGGGATCTGGTAGTACTTGCCGTCAAACGTGAAAATGTCCTGGCGCATCGCCGTTTTCAGCAGCGCCAGCCCTTCTTCCATCTGCGCCAGCGTTTCGTTCGGATCGACGTTGAACGCCCGCATCGCGATGGTGGTGTTGGCGCGGCCGCCGTAGAATTCCATGCGGCCGTTGGACAGGATGTCGGTCACGGCAAGCCGCTCGGCCGAACGCAAGGCGTGGTTGATGCGCTGCGGCATCAGCGTCACCGCCGCGCGCAGCTTGACGCGCGACGTCACCGCGGCCAGATAGCCGAACACCACTTCGGGCGCCGAGCTCGAGATCCCGCCCAGTGCCACGTGCTGCTCGGAGAGCGCGACGCAGTCGAAGCCGACCTTCTCGGCCAGACGGACTTCGTCGACCAGTTCGTGAAGCCTGCGCGAGTAACTGTGGCCGACCTGGGTTTCCTGTTCAGACCAGAACCCAAACGTAAGTGCCATGTCTCAATCCTTTTAGCTTGCGAGATGGCACAGGGTTTCATAGGCGTGGCGATATTTTCGCCCGAAAGCCGCGTTGCGTAGTAACGCTTTCCGAATTTTATGCTGTCAGCATTCGCAACATGGCAGACGCCCCGGGAAGCTTCGCCACGCAGCGGACGGGCTGACCGTCAACGGCGGGCGATGGCGGCTCCGGCCTCGCTATCGAAGGTCTTGATCAGCAACTCGGCGACCGCCGCGAGGCACGCTTCGCCGATGGCGTAGCTCGAGCCGATCGGACTTCCGATCACGCCGTTCTGCGAAACCGATCGGATGCCGTTCTTCCACATCAGTTCGAGATCAGCCTCCGACAAGCCGCCAAGATGGCCCACCTCGAAGCGGTCCGGTCTGACGCTGTCGGGCCTAATGACCATCATCAGCGACGTCTCGGCGATGTCGGCGTGGCCGCCGACGGCCAACACGTCTCCTCCGGCTTCGCGCACCGCATCGCGCCACGTGTCGATCCATTTCGTCGAGTCGAAGAACGCCAGGATCTCGACATCCGAGGGGACGGCCTCGCGCAAGCGACCGAGCATGTCCTTCAGGACCGGAAAATTGCCGATGTGACCCGAGTGAATCAGGATACGCTTGAAGCCGTGCCGCGCCAGGCTTGTGCAATAATCGACACAAATCGCTTCCAGCGTCCCCGGCCGTAGCGAGATCGTACCCGCGAATGGCAGATGGTGAGACGAGCAGCCGACCGTGATGGTCGGCGCCACCAGCGTGTTGCCGCGGCTGCGCGCGATCCGCTCGGCCAGAGCATCGGCATGATCCGCATCCATGCCCAAAGACAAATGCGGCCCATGCTGCTCGACGGCCCCCAGCGGGATCACTACCGTCGTGCACCCATCGGCCAGCGCCGCGGCGACTTCCTCGTGGCTCATCTGCTCCAGATAGATCTGATCGGGATATCCGCGCGTCATCGGCTCAACCCTTACTGTTCTTTGATAGAAATCTTGCACGCGCTTTGGTTGAGCTCTCGGCTGTGACATAGGCGTCGAGGTCGGCCACGGTCATTTTTTCGAGCGCCTGATCGCTCATTTGCGCGGTGAGGTTGAGCGATCGCTTGATGGCATGGAACAGCTTGCGGTCTTTCTGCCGCAACACGCCGCACACGTCTCGCGCACGGGATGCGACCTCCTCGGTCGGGACGATCTCGTTCACGGCGCCGATCGCCACGGCGCGCTCCGCGCCGACGAGCTCGCCCCAGTACAGCAGCTCTTGCGCCGCCCGCACGCCGAGCTTCTCGACGGCCCGGCGCATGCCTTTGGTCACCGGCAGCAGGCCATGGTTGATTTCCGGAAATCCAATCTTGCACGCCGCATCGGCCACAACATAGTCCGCATGCAGCAGAAACTCCAGGGCGCCTCCGACCGCATAGCCGCGGACGGCGCAGACGATCGGGCCCGGATAGTTCTCCATCGCCACGAGGAGTTCGTGGAAGAACCGGATGCGCGGCCTAGCGACGTCGATCCCGACGACTTCCTTGATGTCGCCGCCTGCGCTGAAGAAGCGGTCGCCGCTTCCGGTGAGCACGATGCCGGGCGGATTCTCGTCGTCGGCAAGGCGCCGGATCGCCTCCAGCAACTCGACGATTAGTTGCGCATTCAGCGCATTGGCCGGCGGCCGGTTCATCGTGATCGTGACCAGGTCTTGATCACGCTCGATCAGGAGAGAAGTGGCAGTATTCATCAATGAGACCCAAGCGAGAGGCGGCTGCAACAGCCGGGGAGCGGTGGACCGAACGGCGGCGAGACGAGAGCCGCAACGCCCGACGCCTCGCCGAGACGGCGCGCCTCACAATCCCAGATAGGCGCGCTGGACATCGGGGTTCTCGAGCAGATCGCGGCTAGATCCATGCAACACCACGGAGCCGTTCTCGAGCACATAGCCGCGGCTGCTCAGAGCGAGCGACTTGGCGACATTCTGCTCGACGAGAAGGACCGTGATGCCCTGCTCGTTGAGGGATTTGACGACGCTGAACATCACATCGGTCAGCGCCGGCGACAGTCCGATCGACGGCTCGTCGAACATCACGATTTCTGGCTTCGACATGATCGCCCGACCGATCGCCAGCATCTGTTGCTCGCCGCCGGACAGCGTGCCGGCGAGTTGGTCGCGGCGCTCGCGAAGTCGCCCGAACAGCTGATAGACGGAATCAAGCGTATTTGCCAGGTCGTGCCTGGCCCGCTTCAGCGAGCCGCCGATCAGCAGATTGTCCTCGACGGAGAGCGCACTGAAAATCTGGCGGCCCTCGGCGACCTGAGCGATGCCCATTTCGCAGATGTCCCACGGCGGTAGCCGCGAGATTTCGACTCCGTTGATCCTGACGGAACCGCGCGACGACGGCACGATCCCCGCGATTGATCGGATCAGAGAGGTCTTGCCGGCGCCGTTGGCGCCGACCACGCAGATCAGTTCACCCTTGCCGATGCGGAGCGACACGCCGTTCAGCGCATTGGAGCCGTCATAGGCCACGCACAGGTCGTCGACTTCGAGAAGCGCGTCGTCAGGCATGGAAACCGGCTCCCAGATAACTTTCCAGCACCGCAGGATCCGCTACCACCTCTGACGGCTTGCCCTCGGCGATCTTGGCGCCGTGGTGTAGCACCACCACGGTCGACGCCACTTCCATCACGATCCGCATCACGTGCTCGACCAGTAGGATCGTCAGTCCACCCTCGGCGAGCCGGTGCAGCACGCCGACGACGCCTGCCGCTTCGGTCGGACGCAGCCCCGCCATCACTTCGTCGAGCAGCAGCAACTTGGGGCGAGTCGAGAGCGCCTTCGCCATCTCGAGCATCTTGCGATCGGGCAACGTCAACTGATCCGTCCGGGCACTCGCCTTGCCGGCGAGCCCGACATTTTCGAGCGACTCATACGCCTTGTCCCGCGCCTCCTTGACGTTCGTCGTCCAGCTGAAGGCGCCCACCATGGCATTCTCGAGCACCGACATATCTTTCATCGGTCGGACGATCTGGAAGGTGCGCGCAATGCCCATGCGGCACACCGCTTCGGGCGGCTCGCGCTCGAGCGAACGCCTCTCGAATAGCACCCGCCCGGCGGTCGGTCTCAGCGCCCCGGCGACGAGATTGAAGCAGGTGGTCTTGCCGGCGCCGTTCGGCCCGATAAGGGCGGTGATGCGGCCTGCCTGCAGTGAGAAGCTGACGTCATTGACCGCGACCAATCCAACGAACGCTTTGGTCAGGTTCTTCACTTCGAGCAGCGCGGTCATTCCTCGACCTTCCGCAATTGTGAGATCCGGCCGCGCGCCGGCAGCTGGATCGCCTCGTAGAGCCGGACGATCGCCGGCCAGATGCCGTCGGGCAGAAACCACACGACCAGGATCAGCACCGCCCCGTAGGCGACGCTGTTCAGTCCGGGGAGCCCCAGGCTGTCGCCGAGCGCCCCCATGGCGTGATGCAGCGGGATCGCGGCCATCGAGCCGACCAGCGGGCCGAACGCAGTGCCCAATCCGCCGACCACAGGGCCGATCAGTACGTCGACCGAGATCGCCATGCCCATGATCGAATCCGGAAAGATCGCACCCTGCACCAAGCCCAGCACGCCGCCGCCGACCGCGGCCGTCGCGGCCGATATCGAGACCACCAGCACCTTGTGGCGAAACGTCCGCACCCCCAGTGCGCGGGCGGCCTCTTCGTCGTCCCGCATCGCCCGCCAGACATAGCCCCAATAGGACCGTGAGATCAGCTCCGTTCCCGCGACGCCGATGGCCGCAAGCGCGAGCGCGACGAAGTAGTAGAACCGCGCGTCACCGCGCAGCATCCCGAGGTCCATCGTGCCGCTCGGCGCCTGATAGAACAGGCCCTGCATGCCGCCGACATAGTCCCACCCGCCGAACATGATCCGGGCGAATTCGGCGGCTGCGATCGTGAGCAGCGCGAAATAGATGCCACGGACCTCGAAGCGGAAGCTCAGCCACGCCAGCACCGCGCCGACGAAGCCCGCAATCACCGCGCCCAGCAGCAGACCGATCCACGGGGTGACGCCGTATTTGATGTTCAGGATCGCCACCGCATACGCACCGATTCCAACGAACAGCGCGTGACCGATGGATAGCTGCCCGCCGATCCCGAGCATCAGGTTCCACGATTGTCCCATGAAGGTGAACAACAGGACGATCGTCAGAAGTGAGATGACGTAGGCGTTGGACATGCCACCCACCACGGCCAGGGCGGCGAAGACCAGAGCGCCGGCACCCCAACGCTTGGTGTCGCTGGCTTGATCAGATGTCCTTTGCACCGAAAAACCCCCTCGGACGGAAAATCAGGATGATGATCAGGAGCGCGTAAGGGAGTGCTGTTTTCATCGACGGCGTGAACATCAAGGCCGCGATCGCTTCGGCGACCCCGATCGTCAGGCCGCCCAGAAGAGCGCCACCGAAGCTGCCGAGACCGCCGACGATCACCGTCACGAAGGCCAGCAGCGTGAAGTCGACGGCGAGATAGGGCTGCGCATCGAACAGCGGCGAGATCAATGCGCCGGCGACGCCAGCGCAGGCGGCTCCGATGCCGAAGGTCACCGCATAGACCCGAGGGATATTCAGCCCGACCACCAGTCCGCCCAGTCGATTATTGGCGGCGCCCCGCAGCGATCGGCCGAATGCGGAGTACTTCAGATAGGCTCCCAGTGCGGCGATCAGCAGTCCGGCCGTAGCGGCCGCCTGGATGCGGGCCCAATCCAAGGTGAGCGGACCCACGCTCACGGTCTGGAAGGACAACTGAGACGCCGTCGGCCGCGGATCCGGACCGAACGACATCAGCAATACGCCGCTGAAAAGCAGTGAGAGGCCGATGAAGACGATGAACTGATAATGATGCGGCCGATTGACGAACCGCTTCACGACGAGCGTCTCTAGCAGATAGCCGAACACGAACATGACGACCGCGGCGATCGCGGCGGCTATAACGATCGGGATGTCACAGATTTGAACGGTCCAGTATCCGATGTAGATCCCGAACACGACCATCTCGCCATGAGCGAAATTGACCACGCGCATAACGCCGAAGATGATGGTGAGACCGAGCGCGACGAGCCCGTAAACCAGCCCGATGAGCACCCCGCCGGCGATGACATTGAGCCAGAGCGACAGCATCAGCGACCGACCGCCGATGGATGCGCGATAGAAAGTCTTCGTCTTCCTTGCATGCTGATCGGTTCCATCTTGGCTGTAGCGGAAACGTAGCGGCGCCTGACGTCGTCCTGTGTTTCAGACCGCCTTTGGCGCGGCGAAACATCCGTCGATGTAGACGAGCGACTCACATCCGGCCCTCGTGGTCTGAGCCACCACCTCTCCGGTGAAAATGGTGTGACTACTGTCGCTGTAAGCATTCACCACGCGGCAATCGAAGCTGCAGACCGCGCCGACCAGACTTGGTGCTCCGGTTTTGAGATCGCACCACAAACCGTCACCGAAGCGGATATCGCCCTTGCTGCCGTCCTGCCCGGAAAACTTGAGCGCCAGATCGCGATGCTCGACTCCTAGAATATTCCAGCAGAACGACCCACTGCTGAGAATGATGTCGTGCGCACCGGCAGATCGATTGACGCAAACCAGCACGCTGGGCGGAGCCGCCGACAGCGAGCAGCCCGCCGTCAGTGTCAGACCATGGCGGTTCGGCGCCCGACCTGTCGTGACGATCGACACGGTGCCCGGCACGCTGCGCATCGCAGCACGGAATGCTGCGGCATCGAGTGGGCTCGTTTCGGACAGCGGCGGTGTTGCGGACGGCATGGCTACGACCCTTGGATTCATGAGATGGATGCGCCCTCTTTGTCTGGTTGTGAGTCCGGGCATGCAGCGCTGCCCCGGTGAACGTCTGAGCTATCCGGCTGCTTGATAGAACTGGATGACGTTGCCGCCCGGATCCCGCACCTTCACCGCACGGCCGTGACTTTCCATGTCCCGGACCGCGCCGACTTGCGCCCCCATGGCTGCGGCACGCTCCATGGCGGCATCGAGGTCATCGACACCGAAGACAAGAACGGCATCTTGCAGCTGGTCCGAGACCGACTCCGTCGGTCCGGCGACGCAGAACGCAGCCGCATCGCTCACGAACTGTATCCACTTGCCGGGATCAGCGAAGCGCACCTTCAGACCCAGACCTTCGTAGAACTCGGCCAGGCGTCCAGGATCGTTCGCTGTCAAATAGACTTGCTTCAGTTTCACGCTCGACATCCAAACCGTCGCTACCCAAGTGCGATCGTGGGTGGATAGTCGCCCGAGCCTCTCAGCATTACTGCTTGAACAACGCCTGTCACAGAAGCTTCATCAGCATTTTATGCTGTAACGACTTGTCGAGTCGCTAGATCCAACTCTGCATCCGGCCGATCTTTGCCATTTTCTGGTTGACGAGGTGGGCGTCGTTGCTGCCGAACCTTTTGTCTCGCGCAACGCCCGCGGCGTGGTCAGCGACGTGGGACCGAAGCCACACGCGACGACAGGCGGTTGTACGAAACAGGGCAGTTCTCGACATCGAGCTCTGCTGCACGTCCCGTCAAGTGACACGGGGAGCCAATCGATGGAGCGGCGGGCATTACATCTTGACCGAATCCGTGGATCAACGTCGGCCTGCATATCGCATAGGCAAAAAATGTATCGGAAGTAGGCAACTAATCTTTTGATCGCAATGCACAATGCGAAGGTTGACGGTTTTTCGATACAAATCGACGATTTGTCGAAATCCCACAAGCGCAATTGCGGTTAGCTTTTACCACGCGATTGTCATCACCCCGCAAACGACGGTGATACGCGCCGCAGAAGACTGCCATACTTGGGAGATACGTGATGTCGACAACCTCTCTCGACAGAATAGATATCAAGATCCTCAACGAGCTCCAGCAGAATGCGAGCTTGACCAATGTCGAGCTCGCATCACGCGTCAATCTTTCGCCGTCGCCGTGTCTGGCACGCGTCAGAACACTCGAAAAACTCGGCGTGATCGATCGACGGATCGCCCTTCTCGATCCCGCCGTGCTCGGCATTGGTGTAACGGCTTTCATCCAGATCAAGCTGGAAAAGCAGGTCCAGACGTCCCTCGAGAATTTCACCCGATCCATCGACCGGCTGGCCCAGGTAATGGAATGCTATCTCATGACCGGTGAGAGCGACTACATGCTCCGCGTCATGGCGGCCGACATCGAAGATCTCGAAGACCTGATTGTCAACAAACTATCCCGCATTCCCGGCGTCAGCAGCATTCGATCAAATCTGGCCCTCAAGCGCATTTCGCACAAGACCGTGCTGCCGATCGACGCCAATCGGCCGGTCACCGTCAAGGCTTGCGCCACCCCCTCGCGCCCTCTGGAGCGCTCACCAAGACCCCGATACGACCCAACCGGTCCTTTGCTGTCCGATGCGCCGATCGGGCTCGACACCAATCGTCCCAGCTACAGCGTGGAAAGGCTATGAGGCGCCCCGCCATGGGCTCCGGCCAGTTGGCAATAATGGTGAAGTTAAGATCGGCAGAGTGCTCGAGCGGCGCTGCGAGCCTGACAATCCGCACACGACCCAACGCGAGCACCCGTCGGTTCCAGCGAGCAGAGCGACCGAGATGACGGGATCGATCGAAGCGGCCCTGCAGGCGCTCGCCGACGGCGAAATCGTCGTGGTCACCGACGACGACGATCGCGAGGGCGAAGGGGACCTCGTCGTTGCCGCCTCGCGGTGTACGGCTGCGAAGATGGCCTTCATCATTCGCCATACATCGGGAATCGTCTGCGCTCCGATTACCCTCGAAGACGCGAGACGCCTGCGGCTTGACCCGATGGTTGTCAACAACGACTCGGCTCACACCACGGCGTTCACCGTGTCAGTGGACTACCGGCCGGATAACGGTACGGGCATCTCGGCCGAAGAGCGGGCCTCGTGCTGCCGTGCACTCGCCAACCCCAACGTCGGCGCCGGCGATTTTTGCCGGCCGGGACACGTTTTCCCGCTGATCGCAAAAGAAGGTGGCGTACTCATGCGCTCGGGTCACACCGAGGCCGCCGTCGACCTGTGCAGACTGGCAGGGCTCGAG
>NZ_AJQF01000233.1:0-31100 GCF_000261705.1 Bradyrhizobium genomosp. III
CTGATGAACGACGATGGCTCGGTGATGAAGGGTCCGCAAGTCGCGGCGTTCGCCGACAAGCACAAGCTGAAACAGGTCACCATCGCAGACCTCATCAGCTTCCGGCAGGCCCGCGAGACGCTGATCGAGCGCGTCTCGAGCGTCACGGCGGAGAGCTCGATCGGCCCGCTCCAGGGCTATTCGTATCGCTCGCCGTTCGACCCCATTCATCACGTCGCCTATATCTACGGAGAACTGGGCGACGGCACCAACGTCCTCACGCGCTTCTATAAACCCAACATCCTGCGCGATTTGTTCTCGGGTCAGGAACAGGCCAAGATGAACGTCATTCTGCAACGCTTCAAGGATAATGGCAGCGGCGTGCTCGTCTATCTGCGCGACGGCGCGGCGGGCGTTCCGCCTGCGCCGCTAGGCCCGATCAGTTCGCGCGAAGACGACCGTAATCGGCAATGGCGCGAGATCGGTGTCGGCGCCCAGATCCTGCGGGATCTCAAGATCAGCTCCATCCGTCACCTCACGTCGTCGACGCATCACTTCAAGGGACTGTCAGGCTTCGGCATCGAGATCGTCCGAAACGAAGCGCTCTAACTCCAGCCATCCGCGTTTCGAAAGTCCATTGAGCGCGTCCCGCACCTCAGGCATCCGGCGAAGCTTGCAGTTCGTGTCGCGGCAGGTCTCCCCCGGGCCAGTCTGGCCGGCCTCGCGCTCGGAGAAGTAGGGCGCCGGCGATTTGCCAAGCGCCTTCTTGAACATGGTGATGAACGCGCTCACCGACTCGTAGCCGAGCGCCTCGGACACGGACTGAACCGTGTTGCCAGCAGACAATTTCTGGATGGCGACGATGATCTGAAGCTGCTGACGCCAGCGACTGAAGGTCATGCCGGTCTCGGCGAGCACAATGCGCATCAGCGTCCGCTCGCCGAGCGCGACGGCTTGCGCCCACTCCGCCACGGTCCTACGGTCGGCCGGATTGTCCATCAAGGCATCGGCGATCATACGCAGTTTCGAACTCCGCGTGATCGGAAGATGCAGCCGTTCGGTCGGCATGGCGATCAACTCGTTGAGGAGCACCGCGGCGATCTGCGCGGGCGGGCCGTCGGGATCGTAGAGCGGGGGCAGCGTCGCCATCCGATGGATCAGCTCGTGCAACAGCGGTGAGATCGACAGCGTGCAGCATTCCTGCGGCACGCTCGCCGCATCCATGTCCACATAGAGAAACAGCAGGCTGGCGTTGCCGCTGACGCGATTGCTGTGGGGCATACCGCCGGGAATCCAGACGCCGCAGCGCGGCGGGACCATCCACAGGCCGCTCGGCACTTCGCACGTCACACCGCCGCGCTGGGCGAGGACGAGCTGTCCCTTGCGATGGATGTGAACCGGCAGCTCGTCCTCCTGCTCCCGGGTATCCACCATGCCGGCCACGATCGGACGGTCCAAAATGTCAGGATCGAACCGCCGATAGTGCTGATAGAGCGTGCCGCGCATTGTCATCCTTTAGCAATTAATTGGCAGAATAACGAAATTCTCTCGACGCAGCAACGCCTATGGTCTCCGTGCTTCACGGACGATCACATCATGCCTTCACCATTTCTGTCTCGGCTTCTCGCAACAGCAGCGCCCGGCCGGCTCGATCCGAAATGGGCGCTGTTCTCTTCGAACTCCTTCATCGCGGCAATGCTCGCGATCTATTTTGCCTTCCGGCTCGGATTGGAGCGGCCGTATTGGGCGATGCTCACGGTCTATCTGACCGCACAGCCGTTCGCCGGCGCGGTTCGGTCACGCGCCGTCTACCGCTTTGTCGGGACATTGCTGGGCGCCTGCGTGGCGCTGGCGCTGGTCCCGATCCTGGTCGATCAACCCGCGTTATTGTCGGTTGCCGTTACCGCATGGGCCGGACTCTGCCTCTATATCTCCTTGCAGGATCGCACGCCGCGCAGCTATGCTTTCCTGCTGGCAGGCTACACCGCGACGACAATCGCGTTCTCGAGCGTCAACGTTCCGGCGATGGTATTTGTGACCGCGCTGTCGCGTGTCGAGGAGATCCTGCTCGGCATCGGCTGTGCGACCTTGGTGCACACCCTGCTGTTCCCGAGCGACGTCACTACTCCTGTGCTGAAATCCCTCTGCGCCGCATTGTCGGACGCCTTCGCCCGGACCACCGATGTGCTCTGCGCGCGCGTCGACAAGGCACCGAATACGGGTGTGCATGGTCTTGATGATGTCGCCGCGCATGCCGAGATCGCGCAAGCTGCGCTCGGCCTCGAGCCCAACCATCCATTCCCCCGATGCGGCGGATGCGGCGAGGCCCATCTTCTCCAAATGTTGAAGGCGACCGACCATCAGGCGCCGGATCTCGGGATCGGACTGGCCGGGGTTCTCTGGGCGAAGATCGATCGAGCCGGTCTCATCTGCCGCCAGCCGGATCTCCCGATCGAGCCGCGTCCTGTGCCGGCGCTTCATGCAGATTCCCGGCGTCGGTCCGATCGCGGCGCTGAGCTTCATGACCGCGGTAGCCCAGCGCTAATCTGTCGTCACCTGCACCGCGACTACTGCGCCGGTTTCAACCGCAGCCGCTGCGTGATCTTCGCCAAACCCGACGTGGAAGTCGGTCTCGCTAACCCACATCCGGTGCAGAATGCTTGCCAGCTTCCGTGCCACCGCGGTGATCGCGCACAGCATGCTCGACCGTTTGGCGATCCGCAGGCCCCATGCCCGCAGTGCCGATCATTCCTGACCCGCAGCAGCAGGCTTGCGGCCGCCTCGCAAAGCGCCTCGCGTACGGCGACGTCGCCTCGTTTGCTGATGCGTCCTTCGTAATCGATCGACGTGCCGGACTGGTGCCGCCTCGGCGCCAAGCCAAAATGCGCGCGCCGACCGTTTTCGATCTGGCAAAGCGATGAGGGTCATCAACGCCGACTTTGAACGACAGGGCCGCAACGGGACCGACGCCTGGAGCCGTCATCAAGCGCCGGCAGACAGCATCATGTTAGACCACCTGCAGCAGCGCACGATGGAGCCGATCGTATCCCTCGAGGATGGCGCGGCGCATATCTAACATTGCCTCGATGGTCATCACGAAGACGGGATCGCTGCGCTCGATCAGCTCGCGGACCCGGGCCTCAAAGGCACCGCGGGCGACGGCTCCAACGAGCGACCCATAGGCCCGCAGCGCGCCACGAATGTGGTTTTCGAGGTCGATCAGTTTGCGCCTAAGCAGCTTCCGGCTGATCAGCAGCGTGCGCATCTTCTGCATGTCGATATTCTGGACATGGACGGCGCGGTACCAGGCCAACCGCATCATCTGCGCAATGCCACGCGCATCATTCCGGTCGGTCTTGTTCCGCATCCTTCGGCGTGCAATCTGGTCATGGGCAGTTCACCAGCATCTTGTTCGCGAAGATCCTTCCATAGGTGCTGGAGGCATCGAGCGGACTGCCAGGTTTGCATGGCGCTTGTACACCGGGAGTTGCCCAACGGGGCCAACTGAGCACCGGTAACGGCAGGCTACGATCTTGCCAAGCGCTTCCGGTCCGTCCGATTTGTACGCTACGGCGCGCAGCGGTTAGCGGCGGGATCAGAGCGCCTTTTGTTTGGCACCGTAGGCGATATGGATCAACGCATCCCGGACAGTTGAGCAACGCGCAGATGGCGTCGAAACAAGTCAACAGCAACCTCGTCAGCTACCACAAATCCAGCGCCTTCCTAGGAGGCCCGCATCGACACCAAGGTCGCGCCATGGAAATGCCCATCTCGCTCAACGGCGCTCGATCCGATTCTGGCCGGGATCATCGGAGCACGTGCAGGAACCATGGTTGACAATGATAACAACGAGCGGCGCCGACTCGTCGAGTTCAAGGACGGTTGCCGCTATAGCAAATTCGGAAAGACTAAGGCCTACGAGCTGATCGCCCACGAGAGGATCAGGGCCTACAAGATGGGGGGCAAGACCATGATCGACCTCGACAGCGTGGATGAATATCACGCTTCGCTGCCGAGGCTCGAAACGAGGGCGAGCTAGGCCGCCGTCTGCGTAGCGAAACGGCGGGCGCATCGTCGCTCAGGCTATCAAGGCGATCAACTTTATGTTGTATTAAACGCACCGTTCGGCCCGCTAGGCCGCACGGTTACAGATGCCTGGTTCTTATTGTCCCAAAGCTGGCGCCGTACCACCTCGTCGCGCAGTGGCGCTCTTTTTCTCCGTACTATGGGCGAGCTGGGCTTCCGACTACATCGTCGTCGAACGCGACCTACTCGCTCAGCAGGTCGACGCGGTCGAGCGGACGCGTGCGCGCGGTGGTCGCCGCCGGGGCATTATCGCAGTCCATGGTCCGCAGCGCCTTGTTCAGTGTTTTCGGACATTAGGACGCTCTCGTCATTGGACGCCCAGCAGATCGCGGATCAGCGTCGCGCGATCCCGCGTTATCGATACCGGTTTCGCGTGCACGCGACATAGGCCCGCCCTTAACCTCGCGTTACGTTAGGTCGAGTCCCCGCTGGGACTTCGAGTCAGAACCGGGTTCGATTCCGGTCGGGGGCGATTTTGGAGACCGGAACGCGATGAGCGGTGCCTGCTGCCGAGGCAGCCTGCAGTTTTATTTTTGCCAGTAAATACAGTGCATCATATTGTTGTATTCCTGTGTCGGCAGCCCTCGATCGCGTTGAAAACACACGCAAAAATTCACCGCCTCCGTCCGTTTGGTGGCATTTTGTTGGTATCGGGAGAACAAACAATCGCGGCGATTTTTCGCCATTCCGAACAAGGGAATTGAGCAGATGGCCCGCCAGAACGATGGCGCGTGGCCAAGCTGATCAGGACCAACGTCGATCGACGCGCCGCCTGACATCTTTTCAGATTGAAGGGCCGACGTTTCGGCAAGCGTTGAGCAGTTTCGGATGAGACGAAGCCCTCACAAAGCGCAATCGGTTCAAAAATTACCGGCGACCAAATCGTAAGAGCCCCTACTGCCGCGGACGTACACCTTGGCAGCGGCGGCGCATATCAAGTCGCGATTGCAATCGAACACGCGGAGAAAGCCCGTTTCATCGTAACCGGCATCTGGTTGAATTCGCTTCAGCGCATCTTCGTCGATGAAAAACGATGCCTCGATAGCGCTGTCGTGTCCCCAGAATCGTACGGCACGCCGCGTGCGGTCGTATGAACGGCTATGGTTTGGAAACTCGATCATATGGTCGGGGCCGATCAGTTGTCGGTGAAGGAGACTTCCTTGCCGACTTATCCGATTTTGCGCCGGTCGATGGCCAATCTGCATCGACGCTCGCAACGGCCAAGCATGGCGAGGGGGAAAGAGCGTTAAGGCGATTGCGCCAACCCTTAAGTGGCTACGTTGAAAGCGAACTACAACTCTGCTCGCCCCTGTCACAGCAAATAGTTCTGCTTGACCTCGTTATTCCGCCGATGGGCATTATATCTCGAATATCACCGCGAGTTCACGGCTGTTATCGGTGACTGAGAGCATCGTGCTCCCGCCGCGACCAAGAGGCGGTCAATATGTCGAACATCTCCAAATTCGGACTCCGCGAGTGGCTGGTACCGCCGGTCCTGCTGCCGATCTTCTTCGCGCTTGTGATCGCTGGTGCGGTGCTCATTCAGTGGTAGTTGCTCGCCTGCGCGGGCCCGCGCCGCCAGCGCCAAAAGTCTCTGCATGATGGAACATTTCAGCAGCACGAGGGATACCCCAGCGAGGCAGCCATCGGGGGACGAGATACCTAGGATCAACTCGCACCCGCATTGCGGAGAGTTACCGATGACGTTCGGTCCGTCACGCAGTCCAGCCATCGTTCTCGTCGTAGAAGACGAGATGGTGCTCCGCATGCGCGCAGTTGGCATGGTGGAAGACGCCGGCTACACGCCGTTGGAAGCGCGGGATACCGACGAAGCCCTCGCAATCCTGAGCTCCAGATCCGACATCGCGCTCGTTTGCGCCGACATCCAGCTGCCGGGCAGCATGGACGGCATGGGCCTCGCGCGTACCGTGCGTAAACGGTGGCCGGCGATCGATATCATCCTGATGTCCGAGCAATTGAACCCGCCCAGCATCGATCTTCCCCCCCGCAGCAGATTCTACGGTAAGCCGCTCCAAGCCTGGCAGATCATAGCTGGGATTCGCACGATGATTGGCCACGCCTGAGGCGCCCAACATCGCCCGACCATCCGCGTCAAGCGGCCATCCAAACTAGCCCTCACCTCTCGTCGATCGGCAACATTATGGCGATCTTCCTCGTCCGGCATGTCACAACATATCGGTACCGGCGTGCGGTCAGGCTGGGCCGACATCAACTGATGGCGCGCCCGCGCGACAGTTTCGACCAGCGACTGATTGATTTCTCGCTCGATGTGACGCCCGCGCCCTCGGAGGTGAGGTGGCTGCACGACGTCTTCGGGAATTGTGTTGCGCAGGTCGAATTTGCCTGTGACAGCGACTACTTGCGATTCGAGTGTATCATCAAGGTCGACCACACGCCGGAGAATGCGCCCGACTTCAGAATTGAGGCCCACGCGAAGGACCATCCATTTGCGTATCAGGATGATGAGGCGCCGGACCTGGCACCCTATGTTCAAAGATGGTTCTCGCACCCGGAAGATCATCTCGGCCGGTGGCTGGATACGTTTCTCGTGCGCGGGACCAGACGCCGTACGGGCCAGGTCCTGATGACCCTCAATGAAGCAATCTCGGATGGCTTTGCATATGACCGCCGCACGGCGCCAGGAACGCAAAGTCCCTCCACGACACTTGAACGCAGGAAGGGCAGCTGTCGGGACTTTGCCGTCTTGATGATTGAAGCCGCGCGAAGCCTAGGTTTCGCCGCACGCTTTATCACCGGCTATATCTACGTACCGGATCGCGATGGTCCAGCCTGGCTGGGCGGGGGAGCCACTCATGCCTGGTGTCAGATTTACGTCCCCGGCTCCGGCTGGGTCGAGTTCGATCCGACCAATGGGATCGTCGGAAACCGAGATCTGATCCGCGTGGCGGTGGCCAGGGTCCCGAGCCAAGCTGTTCCCCTGTTTGGCAGTTATTGGGGAACTCGCGAGGATGAGCTTGGAATGGACGTGGACGTGAACGTCAAAACGACGTCAGCTCTGTCATAGAGTTGCTCAATGAACGGACAGGAACACGGCAACTACTAACGCGTTGGCACTTTTGCAGTGCTGCGCTGTGTCGACGAGCCATGCTCACGATTAGCAGCCGCGGGAATTTGTCGACTTTGGAGGACGCCGCGTGAAGATCCGGGTCGGCTATGAGATGATCTACGACTTTCCGCAGCCCACGCCCATGATCATGGTCCTGGGCGTTCATTTTTCCCGGGCATCGGACGTTATCGTCCCCGATTATCTGACCACCACGCCCTCGGTTGCGATCGTCCCCTATCGTGACGGCTTCGGTAACTGGTGCAGCCGCATCGTTGCGCCAGCGGGTCGAATGCGCCTGGCGGCTGACGGGATCGTTCGCGACACGGGCTTGCCGGACGTCGTTGTGCCCTCGGCTACCCAACACGCGGTCGAGGACTTGCCGGCAGAGACGATCGTGTATCTGCTCGGCAGCCGCTATTGCGAAACCGACCAGCTGTCCGATGTCGCGTGGAAACTCTTCGAGAAGGTCTCGCCCGGATGGGCCCGTGTTCAGGCGATCTGTGATTTCGTTCACAATCACATTGAATTCGGCTATGAGCACGCGCATGCAACCAAGACGGCCCGGGACGTCTTCAACGAGCGCAAGGGCGTGTGCCGGGACTTCGCGCATCTGGCCGTCACGTTCTGTCGCTGCATGAACATTCCCGCCAGATACTGCACCGGCTATCTCGGCGACATTGGTATGCCTCCCCCTTATGCCCCAGGGGACTTCGCGGGATGGTTCGAAGCCTATATCGGCGGGCGTTGGTACACATTCGATCCACGCAACAACGTCCCCCGGATTGGACGTGTGCTGATTTCTCAAGGACGTGACGCTGCCGACGTGCCGATTACCCAGACGTTTGGCCCCAACACCTTGGTCAGCTTCAAAGTGTGGACCGACGAGATCCCTTCTTCCTGAGCACAGGATACAGCGAGTCTGGACCCTGAATCGCTTGGAGAAATGATCGCGGACTTGCGACGGGATTTGTCAATACGAAACCGAGTTGGGCCTCTGCCGGAACGAATGTCGGTGGCGCAACTTGGTAAGCACGACCGGATGCAAACGCCCCCCAAAGCATCCGAGGAAATGACGGCCTCATTGCGCCCCCACGCTCTGGGGCCGTCGCTTGGGACGGTCCCTCTAGTCGCGCTCTCTCAGCACAGGCTTCTCGTGCAACACCGCACTCAACAACGAGTTGTGGACTTCGATGTGGCCGTTATAGCTGATGAGCCCCAATCTTCGAAACTTGTTCATGAAATAGCTGACCCGCGATCGTGTCGTTCCGATCATTTCAGCCAATGTCTCCTGATTGATGCTCGCGCTGATCGGCTGCGGACTGCCTTCCTTGCCGAAATTGGCGAGGAGCAACAGCAGACGAGCAAGCCGCCGTTCGCTGGAATTGAATAGCTGGTCGATCAGGTCCTCCTCGATCCGGCTATTTCGGGTCAAGAGATACGAAATGAACAGCTGGGAGAATTTCGGCTCGTCACGAATAGCCGACATCATCGATTCTCTGGTTATCGATGTGATGACGCAATCTTCCATCGCCGCTGTCGTCGACATCCGCAGAGGGTGACCATTCATGCACCCCTCGCCGAAGAACTGACCGGGCTCGAGAATGGCGACGACTGCTTCTTTGCCCTGCTCCGAAACGACCGTCAGCTTGACCTTGCCGCTTTGAATGTAGAACACTGAGTCAGCAGGGTCGCCTTGCTGAAACACAAGCTGGTTCTTGCGAAACGTCAGAATGGCTTTGCCGGTGCCCACCCTGGCGAGAAATTTCTGGGGGTCGAACATGTCCTTGGTCGACTTCGCCACGCGTGGACTCCCTTGGATCGACGAGACTTGCCCGCTTCGATCGATTGCCAAGCGAACGACTTTCTCGACCAAGCGACGAACAGCCGCTTCTTGCCGGCTGGAACTTGCGGGAGCGGACCCGTTGGGCAGACTTTACTCCTTGATTGTTCGCAATTCTAGGGAAGAGCCACTTTCCAAGCGGCGCGGCTCACTGTGCGCCCATCAGCGGGCGTTTTCGGTCATCTCAGACGAGGAGGCGCTGGCCCTGTGCGCGGCACGATCTTAAGGTAGAGCATAGAAGCCCGGCGGCGCGACGCGCTGGTCAATATAGCTCACCATGGAGAGGTTGACGGGATTATTGTAGAAGGCAGCAGCGACACGACTCTTTACTGAGTCTGCTTTGCATCCCTCGTTATTCGACCCTCCCATACCCATATCCTATCCTGTGTCTCTGATCGTGCCAGCCGGCAGGAGAGTGGCACCAGCTGCAGATATGAACAGTGGTCGACAATAGGAGGATGCCATGTCACTTGCGCAACTTCGGATCGATGACGGACCGCACACCATGGACGGGCTCCGGCTCATTGCGCGGGACGACAACAAACAGGTCGAGGCGTTCATGAGTCGGAAAGTGATGGACATCTGGGCGGAATCTGTCGAGCATCGCGGAGGACGCCAAAGTCTTTTCCGAGGTCAATACAACGCGCTCGGAAGACTGAACCTGCCCGCACTGCAACGGATTGTGCGCGCGAAATACGAGCGAGGTATCGCGTTCAACCGCCAACATCCCTTCGTCGAGGTTCTGTTCTCTGACATCGCCGAAAGTGGCGAGACTTTGAATCTAAGTGAACTGGTTCGAGAGACACTGCCGCCGGCATTTCACAGGCTGACCTAGGATCCTGAACGCTGTGACCGAAGCGTACGCTCCCGGCTGTCCTAGATGGGTTCAGGACAATTACTTGCAAGTTGAGCAATATTGACCAGCGGGGGGGGCATCAAGCCAGGTTCCATTATGGCTTCCGTAGCTCTTCAGTGAAGGAGAGCCAGCACGCCGCCTATCCATGGTTGATGTCATGCGGTCACTTCTGCGCAAGCGAACAGACAAACAAATCGGCTACAGCATCTCCCAACTTGTTCAATTGCGCCATCAGATGCTCCGATTTGCTCGGACGCTCCCGCCGGGACCTGACCGGAATCAGCGGCGGCAAATCGCGTCTTCCTTGCGAAGCCTTGCCAGACGCACGCGGTGAACCGGCTGTCTCCAGCCAGCAAAGTCAAACATTGCAAGGCAAGACACGTTCCTCATGCCCTTTCTGATCCCGGGAGCGCACCGGGGTATCCCGCTGAGAGCTCGAACGTCCAAACAGGTCCGTTTCCCCTCTAGGGCTCGCAAACCGGACTGCGCCCCGGCAACTGCGGAAAGCTTGCAAGAATGATGCATGATTCAAAGGGGTCGGATGGCAAATGTAATCGAACGGAATAACGTCCAGGTTCGTGGCGCGGGCGACAGGGCGATGGTCTTCGCCCACGGCTTCGGGTGCGATCAGAACATGTGGCGGTTCGTGGCTCCGGCGTTCGAAAAGGACTTCATGACCGTTGTGTTCGACCACGTCGGCGCCGGCGGATCCGATCTGTCGGCCTACGACAGGGCCAAGTATTCGACCTTGTCGGGTTACGCCGACGACGTGGTCGAAATCGGCACCGAACTTGGTTTGAAGGATTCCGTCTTCGTCGGACATTCCGTCAGCAGCATGATCGGCGTGCTGGCCGCGCGACAAGCGCCAGGCACGTTCGGCAAGCTCGTGCTCATCGGCCCTTCAGCCCGCTACATCGACGACGAAGGATATGTTGGCGGGTTCAGTGCCAAGCAGATCGATGAATTGCTCGAATTTCTCGAATCCAACCACATGGGTTGGTCGGCGCAGATGGCACCTATGATCATGGGCAATTCCGACCGGCCGGCTCTCGGTCAGGAGCTCACGAATAGCTTCTGCCGCACGGATCCCGATATTGCCAAAGCGTTCGCCCGAGTGACTTTCACCTCCGACAACCGTAAGGATCTCGCGGAGGTCTCCGTTCCGACCCTCGTCCTCCAATGCAGCGAAGACATCATCGCCTCCCAGGAGGTCGGCGATTTCGTTGCCCGTAGTATCCCCGGCGGTCGAATGATCGTCCTGAACGCGACCGGGCATTGCCCGAACCTCAGTGCGCCCGACGAGGTCATCGCGGCGATTCGAGCCTTCGTCTCGTGAGCGTCTCCGGTCCAGACTTCGAGGACATGGTCAACAACGCCCCGTGCGGGTACGTCACCCTGCACCCGAACGGCCGCATTGAGCATGTCAACCCGACCTTGCTGGCGTGGAGCGGGCACCCGGCAGACCAGATGGTCGGCAAGCGTTTCACCGATTTCCTGACCATGCCAGGCCGCATCTACTACGAAACTCATATCGCGCCGCTGCTGCGGATGCAGGGCTTCTTCAACGAATTCGCTATCGACATGGTGACCACTGCCGGTGAGCCGCTCCACATGATCGCCAACGCGAACGAGCGCCGCGATGCGGATGGAAAGCTGCTGCTGATCCGTCTTGCGTTGATCAAGGCGACCGACCGACGGCGCTACGAACAGGAGCTCCTCGCCGGCCGAGAATTGGCCATTGCTGCCGAAAGGGCGACGCAAGAAGTGCTGCTGCTCGAGCACGAAACCTCCGAACTGCGGGAACAGTTCATCGCCGTACTTGGTCACGATCTTCGCAATCCTCTCGCCTCCATCAGCGCCGGCGCGAGACTTCTCGGCCGTACCGTGCAGAATGAGAAGGAGCAGCAGATCGTCGCCATGATGCAGACGACGGTCATGCGCATGGCCTCGATGATCGACAACGTCCTCGACTTTGCACGCGGTCGTCTGGGCGGTGGCATTACCCTGGAATACGATGCGAAAGGACCGCTGGAGCCCGTCCTTGCCCAGGTGATCGACGAACTGAGGCTGGCTTCGCCCGGTCGCGTCATCGAATTCGAGTTTGCCGTCGACGGGCCGGTAAACTGCGATCGCATCCGCATCGGCCAGCTCCTTTCCAACTTGCTCGGCAACGCCGTGACGCATGGCACGGCCAACAAGCCCATCACCGTTCACGCCGAGACGCGAAATGGATTGTTCGAGCTCTGGGTCGCCAATGCGGGTGAGGCTATTCCGCAAACGGTGATGGACAAGCTGTTCGAACCGTTCTTCCGCGGCAAGGCCCGTGCGAGCAAGCAAGGGCTTGGACTTGGGCTGTACATCGCCTCTCAGATCGCAAAGGCGCATGGGGGCGCATTGACCGTCGCATCGACCCCCGCGGAGACCCGCTTTAGTTTCTCAATGCCGCTGGCGTAACCTGCATGCTGCAATGGCCGCCTTCCGACGGCGCGGTCCTCAATCTTCTCCCAAGAGCGACACCGGACTAGCCTTCGAGGACGTGCCCCAAAGCTCTTAGCGGACGCACGCGATCGCTGACGATCTTGAGGATGGCCAGCATCGGAACAGCCAGGATCGCGCCAGGCACGCCCCACATCCAGAACCAGAACACCAGCGACAGGATGACCAGCACCGGGTTCAGCGTGAAGCGTCGGGCAAGCAACATGGGTGTCAGGGTTTCGCCTTCGGCGAGGTGGATGCAGAAGTAGAGGGCCGGCGGCAGCAAGGCCCACCACAAGCTGTCGAAGCTCAACATTCCGGCCAGGAGGAAGATGACGGTGCCTAACAGTGGGCCCAGAATCGGAACGTAGTTGAGCAGGAAGGCCGCGGCTCCCCACAACAAGGGGTCTCCAAGCCCGCAGAAATACATCGCAACCGCCGTTGCAGCTCCCACCGCAGCGTTCATGGTAGTGATTGTAAGCAGGTAGGCAGATATGTCCGCTTCGATCTGCTGGGAGATGTCCACCGCCTGCCTCTTGTCGCGAAAACTTGGGAGGACCTCGACGATACGTCGCAGAAAAACGTCGCCTGCGACCAGGAGAAAGTAGAGCACCAGAACCGTGGTGAACAGGCCGTCGATGACAGCCCGCGTTCCAGCGAAGAGCGCGCCGGTCAGGCCGAGATCGCTGCGGACCGAAACCGTGGCTCCCTTTTTCTCGGGAGCGTCAGCGACGTGCTCGGCCTGCTGGATGACTTTCTGCAGCGCTTCGATCGGGCGCTTTAGAACGACCAGATGAGTTTCGAGGCGAGGCAGGCCCTCCGGCAATTTCTCCGCCCAAGACGCTGCCGGTAGCGACAAGGCTGCCACGAAGCCCACGAGCGCTCCGACGACCACCAGGATCGCCAAGAGTGCTCCTATGGCACGCGGAAGACCTATACGCTCAAGCAGATGCACGACGGGGTGCAGAATGAGCTGCAGCACGAAGGCGAGCACCACGGGCAATATGATCGAGCTTGCCACATGGATGGCTGCGAGCACGGCCAGTGTTAGCAGACTACCGAGAAAGAACGTCTGCGGGCTGGACGGCAGCGGCATTTCGATATCGTCGGCCGCCTGCGGTGGCGAGGCAACCGGTTCCGGTACGCCGACATTCTGCCCTGGGGACCAGGGGGGCTCATGCGGCAACTTTGACAGCGAGACCACGACGCTTTTCTCCATCCCGATCCAGGGGCCTGCCCCAACCCGCTGAGTCAGCTTCGCACCGGTCGGAAGGGCGCGATGCGGCTGCAGGAGCCTCTAGCCGGATAAGCAGTCGGTCCGGCTGGACGGTTCGGCCGCGGCGGGCCTCTTCGCCAACTGAAGAATAAGGAGAACACGTGGCCCCGCCGGAGCGTTCCTAGGCGCTCGCGAACCGATGCGGCGCATTCCCGCCAATCTCGGTCTCGGCAGCGGCTTCATCGATGGCCGCCAGCAACCGAGCCGTGGCAGACTGTTGGATCATGTGCCCTGCCCCAGCGACGCGGTGCAGCTTGCTGTGAGTGACTTCGCCGTGAAGTCTGACCGATTGCTTGTTGATGTCGATGAGGCGATCATCATCGCCGGCGATGATGATGATGGGCATCCTAAGTTGGTCGTAGGTCTTGGACGAGGCAAATGCGGCGGGGATCATCAACGTTGCCTCCGCCGCGCTGGCACGCATCTGTGACGGTCGCAACGCCAATTCCTTGGGGAAGCCGACGAACTTGTCAGGGACTGGCCGCGGACCGAACATCTTGCGCAACATGGAAGGCCACAAGAGGCGGCTGACGATCGGCGAGATGGTGTGACTGATGGCATCGCCGATGCCGGGTATCGCTGACATCGAAGATGCCGCCGCGTCAGCACGAACGGTTGGAAAATAGTATCCCGACGCCAGCACCAAGGCTTCGACAAATGACGAATGTCTTGTCGCCAACGCTAGAGCGACCGCCGCACCCCATGAATGTCCAAGCACGATCGCCCGCTGAACGCTCAGACGATCAAGTGCCTTTCTGAACAGGTCTGCCTGTGCTTCCGGGGTCCAGATCACGTTTCGTGGCCGCGAGCTGTGTCCAAATCCGGGGCGGTCGAATACGATCACCCGAAACCTGTTGGCCGCGAGATCGATCAGGCCGCTTGATTCAAAATCCTGGATCATGCTGCCGTTGCCGTGCAGGAGCACAAGCGGACGCCCATTGCCACGTTCCACGTAGTGCAGTCGGACGCCATCGATCTCCAGGAACTGCCCACGAGGCGGGTTATCGCGTTCCGCTTTCTTGGCGACTCGCCCATTTACGATCGCTATGGCGCCGAGAAGGGAAGCCGCCCCAGCAAATGCCATAAGCGCGGGATGTCGCCGCAAGGCCGTGGTGTAGTCGGACCGGAGCGAGAGGGAGCGTGTTCGCGGGGATGCCATGTGCAGTACCTCAGGTGGCATGCACGATGACTCAGGCAAATTGAGAAATGTTGCAGGCTCATCCTCAACGGTCGCCGCCGAGTCTTCGTTCCAAACGCAACTTGGAGCGCCTCGTTGTCGCTCTCGCCGGTTCAAGATTACTCCGACCGATCAGCCCAGCGCTGAAGGCAATAAATGATGGCATGGAACATGTCGACGTTGGTCTTGTTCAACATTGTTACTCTTACCGAGAAAGCGACTGGATCAATGGCAAACAACAAAAACCCGGATGAGAAGCAGCCCGGTGAAAATCCGAAAGGTAAGTACCATTACAATCCGGGAAATATGGCGGGAAAAACGCCCGGTGACGCGGAGCAGACTGACGAAAATCGGGGCACTCCGTCTCGGCACAAAGAGAAGCCCGCCGAATAGGCCCGCGACTTTACCCTCTTCGTAGCGGTCGCGGAATGAACCTGAAAGACCAACTCAGGCACCTTCCGAGAACCGGCTCATCGCAAGACGCGCGTCCGACGATGAGCCATCCCGGGTGGATGACGCAAGCTGAGGGGTCAGGTATCGCGCCATAGACCAATATGACAATCCCACGATGGGAGAGTTGTTCCTGTCAGAACGTGGCGAGGGCAAGCTTGTCCCGCCTCTGCCTGCGCTCCGAGACACAACTTGGCTGCCAGCGCCTGATGCCGCGAATTAGGTTCTTTTGCTGGCATGCTGTCGGTCTTTGAGGCGCCGCCTGCCATGCTTTCGCTGCACAATGGGAGTTCATATGAAAATGCCTGTTCACTCATCTGAAGAGCCCGAGCCGAGAGCACCACGCGCTGATAGACTGCCGATGGAAGGATTTGCGATCGTTGTCGACGGGCACTTCAAGTCAAGGTTTGATACCGCGGAAGCCGCCGAGTCGTCGGGTCGCGCACTTAAATCGACCTACCCGATGCTCCGGATCGAAATTTATGACGCCGTGACAACCGCCCGAACCTTATTGGGCTGAGAAATCAACTCTCCGAGGATGCTCATCAGGAGCGGAAAGGGCCTTGCTCGGCAAAGAGCCGCATCGTCGAGCAAACGGTGACGAGTTGTCTTCGCTACGGAGCGAAAGCCGGCGCACTCGGAGACATGCAGTGGGGGCGCAATCGAAGACGGCCGCTGGACACAGCGAACTATCTAACGCAGGCGCTACGCTGCCGCTCACCGCGAGCCGTTGCTCGGAATCACAATTCACGAAAAACAGTTGGCTGCGCCAACCGAAATTTAGAACCATCGGTCTACGATGACTATCCAAAGCCTAATCGGCGCAAGCCGCTGCCCATTGCCCTCACGTCTTACGACGGGCTTTGGTCGCAAGTCCGCTCCGGTATTACGAACCGCATCTGTCAGCATCTGACGGAGTTCAGCCTTCGTCGCCGCGTTGTCGATTTTTGCCAGTTTGTCATTCATTTTATATGAGAACGCCGGCGGTCGTTCAAGCTGGATTTTCGACGGCGACGAGCGCGGAAGGAAACCGGCATAGCGCGAAGGGCCATCTTCTTTGCGTTCTAAGAAACAACCCCGCGGCCGTTAAACCGGTCGCGGGTTTGCGAAGCCAGGGGCCCTGCCAGTACATCCGTGGTCAAAGCAGCATGGCATCCTATGCGCGCTTACGCGACGCGCAGATTCTCTGCTGCGGACTTGCCGGTCCGGCGGTCAGCAACGACGTCGAAGGACACCTTTTGTCCTTCATCGAGACCGCTCATGCCGGCGCGTTCAACCGCGCTGATATGAACGAAGACGTCTTGGCTTCCTTGGTCTGGTTGAATGAAGCCGAAGCCTTTTTGGCCGTTAAACCACTTCACAGTTCCCGTATTCATGGGTGATCTTCCTTTGGGATAGATGTTCGGAGCCGCGCTCGAGCGCGCAGCAAGCTAAGCGAGATCTGGAGGGAGGTCGTCAGTCAGGCGCGCTGAAAGCGGCGAGGCCAAGTCGTTCGGCCGAAACTCGATAATTACCATATGGCTATTGCTTGTTCGTTCCGCAAGTGGCCGTGGTGAGGGAGAGCCCGCGTTACTGCAACACAAGGGGAGCTGGCAGTGGCCCCGTACGGGTCAAGCACACGCGCCGTCCGCCGATCTGCTGACAGCCGCACTCTCGAAGGGAACAAAGGGTGAGAAGACGGTTTGAATCTGGCGGCAGAACCAGGAGACTGGGAGCCGCGAAGAAAAGCCGTTCGGTGTAACGCCCGGCGGCTTTTGTTTGATGGGGCATCTCTCGATGCCTGTGACGTGTCGTCCCCCGCCTCAAGCAAGGGCACCGAGTTGAGAGCACCTCACTGGGGTCTGCATGTCCAAGCGACCTCGCCGCCTTTTCCTCTGTGCGCAACCAGGACGGAGGAACACTCCGCCCCCAGTCGGTTTGGCTCCCCAAGCAGCATTTTTGTGATGCGGTGCTTTAACACTCGCGCGAATCGGAATTGGCATGGCTTCCGTCATAGTGGGGCTGAACAGATACTTCGCATTGATCGAGCGTCGAGTGCCCACGAAAGTGGGGACTTTCATTCGCTGGCTGCGAGAGCCATCCAAATTCTGGATCCGTGTCATTGTCGCGGGGATATTAATTCTCGGGGGCGTCTTCAGCTTCTTGCCCCTCTTCGGTCTCTGGATGCTCCCCCTTGGGCTTCTTCTCATCGCGCAGGACATGCCGGTCCTGCAAAAGCCTCTCCTCGCCATGTTGCGATGGATTGAGCTGAAGTGGAAGTGGCTGAGGCGACGGTTCAGAGCGAGGTCGTCATAACGGCGACGGCCAATTGCGGAAGCAACCAGATGACGCGACCGTCCCACCCGCGGCGTCGGGGCAATCCCCCTATTTGGAACGTTGTGGCTAAGCTAGGCTTGGTCCAGCAGGAGGTCACCATGACCAAACCATCAGGCCACGGCATCATGCGCGTACGCGGAGAAGACCAGCCGGCGGACAAGGAGCGTGCCCAACTGGCTCAAAAAATTGAACTTGGCCACACGCCCCCTGAGATCAAGGAAGAGGCGAACGACCGGGACTGAACGGCAAATATCGTGCGCAAGCGCGAGGGCTCGCCAGCAGGATCCCGCCAAATAACAGGCTGCTTTCTGTGCTCGGTCATATGGCGGAACGTCCCGGATGCCCTCCCGTTCCTTCATTCCGGAGCCGGTAATCCGGGTGTGGACAGCCATTCGCTGATTTGAGCCCCGGTCTCCGCCTGCCGAGCTTTGCGGATTGTGTGTTCCCGCTCGATACCTGGCGGGAGCGACTTTGCCTTTTGACGAAGGACTCGCCCGTGTTCGGCAAGGCGTTCTTCAAAGGAGGTGGTCTGCTTGAGACGGCGTCGCTGCATAGCGTGCTCCTTTTCCCAGGGAAGGCGGGAGCGCGACAGCGTTCTCGTCACCGACAGATGCCGAGGGCCGCGCGGTGATGCAATGACAGTAGCAAGTTACGGTCCGACGCGCTGGTCAATACTGATCATAGCGGCGCCAAAGGCCCCTTCAGCAACCTGTTGCGCCGGACAAGCAACGCTCTTCACGGTCAGGCAGCAAGCTCTCGGAGCGCCGAGATGATCGCCTCCGACGGGTACGGCTTGTGGAAGAACCTTGCCCCATCGGGCAGCTCAGAACCTTTGACGAGATGGCCCGAGACGATCAGGAGCCTGATCGGTGGCCATCTTTCGCGAACGGCTTCCGCGAGCCCAACGCCGTCCATCGAACCAGGCATCCTGACATCTGTGAAGACAACGCAGACATCCTGTCGGGCTTCGAGTATTCTGATGGCCTCATCGGCATTGCCGGCAAGCAGCGGATGCAGTCCCGCATCCTCGACGAGGTCGTTCGCCATCAAGAGGAGCATTGGTTCATCCTCGACGACCAAGACGCAACTGCCACGAGGAGAGCTTTGCTCTGGCATATTAGTCCTTTCTAATGCAGGAGACGTCACCGGCCGGGATATCCCGCAGTCACGCCATTAAGCCATCGCAGCAGCCGGCGTTCCGAATGGCCGCTTCTTTTCTGATCAGTCTTTCTGGCGGACCCAATGCGGCTAACGGTTAGCGAGAGGTTTCGCCGTGCGCCGCCACGACTTCCGCCGAATGACCGCAGCACTCGCCTCGCTCGGCAATGTGCGTCCAGCGGCCTTGCCCGATCATCGCCGCAAGGTTAGCGCGTCGACGCCGCAAGCCCTTTCCATAAGGAAGCATGACTGGTCATTTGCGCGGCAGTCGGATTGAAAAGCGCGTGCCTGTTTGTTCGCTGGATACCACAGAGATCTCGCCGCCATGGGCTTCGACGATCAATTTCGCGATGTGGAGGCCAAGGCCAAGGTGGGTACTGTGCTCCGACGGGTCACCGACTTCCTGGCCTCGCGTCCAGGATTGGAAGATTGATTTTTGCGCATCAAGCGGGATCGAGGTTCCGAGATTGTGCACTTCGATGGTCATAGCATCGGGATCGTTACCTGCGACAGTCACCGTGATGGGCGACGCTGCGTCGCCATAATGGACTGCGTTGCCCATCAGGTTGGACAGCACCTGTCCAAGGCGGGCGGGGTCGCAGGAAACCAACGGATCGCCCTCCTTCGTGACCTCGAGTTTCCGATCTGGGTTGACGGCGCGAAACTCATCCGCGATTTCCTGACACAAAGCCGCAACGTCGTTGTTGGTCTTTGTGACGGGGATTTGAGTGCCGAAGGACGAGCGGGTGAGATCGAGCAGATCGTTCAGAATTTGTGTCGCCCGCCCGGCCGCCAGCCTGATCTCGGAAACTACCCTGGCCTGCTTTGCGTCGGTTGTCCCAGATCGCTCCATCCACTGAGCGCCCATTGAAACGGCACCGAGAGGATTGCGCAGGTCGTGGCCGAGGACGCCCAGAAACAGGTTGCGCGAGTCGTTTATCGTCTTCGTATAGTGGGCAACCGACTCGGTCACGGCCTGATCGATCGCTTCGTTGAACCGCGTCAAGTCCTCGATATCGGTGTCCGCAAGGCTCCGATGGTGGGCAACCCATTGCTTGACCACGCTTGCGCGAAGCGCCCTGTATTCCGACACCATCTGATCGATGTCAAAGCCGTCGGCCAGACGCAGAGCGGCATGGAGTTCAGCCGCGCTTTGAGAAAAGGCGCTATCATTCGTGCCGTCGCCTCGCGATTTATCAAATTGCTCCCGCGGGGTTTGTGCGGTTTCGAGGTCGTCCGCCACGAACCCGAGAAGATCGACGATATGATCTTCCAGAGCCAACTTCGTCATCCGGTCGCTGGCCGGTGATAGAGTTCGAGCGAACTCCGTCCATTCCTTCACGATCGGAGCCTGGTTCTGTCGAATGAAGTCAGCCAGGCGTTCGTACGTTGGCCGCTCAGTGGAATTGCTCAAGCCGGCCCCCCCAAGTAGATGACGCGAGCCCTCGATCGAGCAGGCACAAGCCCTCCGCTCGCGAATGCCGTGCCTGCACTCCGAAGCGCCGAGTCTAGAGTATAGTCACTGGCTTCGCGGCTGTCACAACTGACTTCGCCTGCGAGGAACCGCGCGACTTTCGGAGAATCGCTCGACTTTGGCCGAACCTTCGGGACAACGGTCGTTTTGCCCTTGCCGTGCCGGATGTGGGTGTGTCGGAAAGCGATCGCTACACTCACGCCGCGGCAAGACCGGCGCACCTATGCATCGATCGGTAGCGGATCCAAGCGAGCAGGACTCTATTGGCCTTTGGGAACCGGCTTCAATGCGTGGTGCTCGAGTTCCGATGGACTATCGAAACGCAGAACAGCTGTTCGGTGCTCGAGCGCACTTCCACTGCCAAATCCGGCCGCTTGCTTTGGAAGACGGATTCCTTGGCGATTCCAGTCAAGGTTTGCATTGCTTTGACTTCGGCGGCTTTCAGATTGGGAAGGGGTAGACCCTCCTCGTCTGCAAAGAAATCGCGACCACTTTGGATGTCAAAGAAATACCGATTCATGGAGCGCTCCAGAAAATTGGATCACATATAGTCCCACCAATCGGTGTGTCGCTTGCCTGACGACTCGGACATCGATACGGCTGTCGTCCTGTCACACGATCAGCCTCAACTGTTCGATCTGTCCCGCCGCACGTTGCGAAATTCTTCGGGGCCCTTCATTAGTTTCCCCTTCCGGCTTGCCCTGTCTTCAGATGTCGCATCCGCATCGCCCATCCCGTCGATTGCGTCAGAGGCCAGCTCCTTTGCCCGGATCCGAGAGCTCTCACGCTTCGACTTCGGAGCTTGGCGCATAGACCGATCACGCAGGCCGTCCAGCGCCGTCTTCACCAGCAGCTGTATCGCTTCTGATCGGTTGGGCCTTCGCTTCTGGCTGAGTGCCCAAGCGTCAACCTGATCGAGAAGCTCAAGCGTTAGCCGAACTACCCGGCCTTGCTCACCTGTCGCCGCTGGTGACTTCTGACGAACCGCTTTCGACCCAGACATATTGGACATCATTCAATTGGAGTGTGACAACCGCGCCGCCGCGACACTGAGAGGCGGAGACAGTCATGCCTGCGAGGTGGCGCATCAGGCCATTTCGTTCCGCTCTTGAGCTAATCAACCCGGCCGCTTAGGGTTCCAGTGAACGCTTGCCTTGAGCGCGGCGCCGATTTCACTGGCTATTCCCCACCGGGAAGCGCAGCGTGGTCCCGAGCAAGGAGCCCGGCCTTGAGCGGAAGCACGTTTAGCAGCGTGGGTGCTTACAGTGGCTCAAGGTACTCAGTCTCGATCGCGCGTCCGAACGCCCCGCGCCAACGACGCCGAACACGATCAGGTGTCCAGCGCAGGTCTTTCGGCGGGTTTGCAAAAAAGGCGCCGTATGACGGAGATCACCAAGGAGGCCATGGAAGGTGCCGCTGCGCGGCATCTCTCGGCTGGCTTCAACTTCCGTGCCTATACGCCGCACAAGATCGCTTACGATCTTATCCGTTGGGATGAGGAATTCAGACACGCCAATTACACTCGGCTCGTCGTAGCCGTGACGCTCTGGCAAAGCGGCTCGTCTGACTAGGGGAAGCGGCCGCGGCTCGTCGCGCGGCCTGGATCTGCAGTCGAGCCAGAGCGGATCGTCATTTACACGGTCACTCCATTTACACGGTCACTCCAGGGATATAGTGTTCGGCTAGAGGTTGGCGGATGCTCACCTTGAAGCTGCCCAGAAAGCAGCGACCTCCGAAGTCGCCGCGTATCGTCGTAGTAGCAGCTCACGTGCCATCGGAAGGCGCAATCATAAAATTGGGTTTACCAACGTGCGTCAGCAGCGCCGATGCACGTCCTCATGCGCTCACGAAAGGCCAACCATCATGAAACTTCCTGCAATATTACAAGGCGAGGCGCGGACCCGCTTCCTTCAAGGAATCGCTTTCGGCGCGGTGGCGACCATGGCGATTGGATTTGCCTGGGGCGGTTGGGTCACCGGGGAGAACGCTAGAATCATGCGCGCCTCGGCGGAGACCAGTGGCAGGATGTCGGTTCTGGTACCGCTGTGCGTCGCTCAGTTTACAGCCGCGGATGGAGCTATCGCCAAGTTCAAGGCGACCGGCCCTTACTCCAGGGAAAACGTCGTCAGCGAATTCGTGAAGAGTGTGGCGTCCACGAGCATGGATTACTCATTCGCCAAGGCTTGCGCGACCGGCGTCGAGACGGAGATTGCCAAGACGGCGACAAAGACCTGACGAGCCATCCGGAAGCACATGGTGAATTCTGGTGGCGCGGTGGGGTCGCTCGCGCCCAATGACGGGCTAGGACACCTGATGTCGCCGGACCTCTCTCAGCCGCATGTTGCGAGGACAGGACGTCTCGCGGTTTCGTGCGGTGTCGGTGAGGTTGACCCGCTTGTTAGGCGATCCTTGCGAGTCCCGTCCGAATTGACATGAAGAGGCCGGCGGATTCGACTTCGAAGCGGCCCACTTATACGAAGATGTATCCGAAGACCGCCTCGACGTCCTCGCGTACTTTCAAGTCCACGGAAGCTTTGTTTTGACTGTGCCCAGCGGAGGCACAGCGTTGAAAATCAAGAGCGTCGAAAATTCAAGGCTTCCGACCATAGCGGAAGCAGTCAATCAGGCGAAGCCTTCCGAGCACTCAATCCTTCGCCTCGCCCGGCTTATCGGACGACAAATGGCCCGTGACGATATCAAAGATCGTCGATCAGCTTGTGCCTCGCCCGAGAAAGAAACCAGCACAATCTAGGCGCGGCTTAGCCGACGCTCATCGCACATCGCCATTGTGTAGATGGAGCTCTCGAGTACCAGCAAATGGGATATGAGCAAAGACGCACACAGCGCAGCGTCTTTTAGTTCACTCCAGAGCGCCGCGATAGCCTTTCCTTGCATCACATATCCGGGTGTGCACGGCATATAAATGCCGCGTTCATTCGATATTTTTTGCTTCACGGCGCCATGTGCCGGCGCAAAGCGGAATGCAAGGACAAGTCAATGACGCGAGTTGCGCTCTATGCCCGATACTCGTCTGACAATCAACGTGACGCCTCGATCGAAGACCAATTTCGTATTTGCAGAGAACGCACGATGCGTGAGAAGTGGACGATCGTCAATTCTTACAAGGATGCCGGAATTTCCGGTGCGAGCATGATCCTTCGTCCGGGCATCCAAGCCCTGTTGCAGGATGCTCAGAGCCGTGCGTTCGATATCGTGCTCGCTGAGGCGCTCGATCGCATCAGCCGCGACCAAGCGGACGTGGCGACCCTGTTCAAGCAACTGCGCTTTGCCGGGGTTCCGATCGTCACCTTGGCCGAAGGGGAAATCACCGAGCTTCACGTCGGTCTAAAAGGGACTATGAATGCTCTATTTCTGAAGGACCTCGCTGCGAAGACGCACCGTGGTTTGCGAGGTCGGGTAGAGGGTGGAAAGTCAGGTGGCGGGCTTTGCTACCGATACCGCGTTATCAAACGGCTCGACGAGCGCGGAGATCGTATCCGGGGAGACCGAGAGATCGATCCGGCCCAGGCCGGCGTAATCCGGCGCATCTTTCGGGACTTCGCCGCTGGCATCAGTCCGCGAGCGATCGCGGTGAAGCTCAACGCCGAAGGCATAGCCGGCCCTGAGACCCAGCTGTGGAATGACACGACGATCCGGGGCCATGTCAAGCGCGGCACCGGGATCATCAATAACGAGCTTTACGTGGGACGCCTCGTTTGGAATCGGCTGCATTACATTAAGAATCCTTCGACGGGGAAACGCATCTCGCGTCTGGGATCGGGTGAAAGCCAAGCAAAGTGAGATCGCCGAAAAATTTATCAATGTGACAGTAGCTGTCCGCGAGCACCATTCGAACAAACGACTTAACAGTGCTCGTCGCCCAAAGTCGTTGTTCTCGGGACTTGTCCTCTGCGGCTTATGCGATGGCCCCTGTTCACTGCGCGGAGCCGATCGCTTCGTCTGCTCGGCACATGTCAGCAACGGGTCCTGTTCGAACGGCCGCACCTTGGCGCGGAGCGAACTCGAACATCGCGTATTGGGCGGGCTGAAGGACCGGTTGCTGGCGCCAAACGTCATCGCAGAAGCAATGCGCGCCTATGCTGAGGAGATGAACCGGCTGAACCGAGACCGGCGAGCCCGCGGCGATGCTTGGCGCGCTGAACTGGCGAAGGTAGAAAAGCAAATCCATGGAATGGTCGAAGCGATCAAGGAGGGCATGTTCCAGCAGTCGATGATCGCGGCGATGGATGCGCTGGAGGCTCGCAAAACCGAGCTCTCTGCCCTGCTCGCCGAAGCTCCTGCCGATACCCCGGACATTCTCCCGAGCGCCTCGCAAGTCTACGCCAAGAAGGTCGCCCACCTCACTGAGGCTTTGAACCGTCCTGAAGACCGGGCCGAGGCCGCCCAGGCTCTTCGTGGTCTGATCGAACGCATCGTTCTCCGGCCGGGTGCCAAGCGCGGCCAAATCGACGCCACCCTCCATGGTGATTTGGGCACAATCCTGAGCTGGACTGCTGCGCGTAACGCGGAAAAGGCGGCACAAACCAAAACTCCCGCAGCCTCGGCTACGGGAGTGTCGGTATCAGTGGTTGCGGGGATAGGATTTGAACCTATGACCTTCAGGTTATGAGCCTGACGAGCTACCGGGCTGCTCCACCCCGCGTTAAACACTTGCGTGCCTTCAGTTAGATCCCGGGGACGGTCGGTTGAGGCCGGCGCTGTTCGCGTGGCTTTTCTCGTCCGTCCCAAAGGCTTCCTTGGAAGGCAACCCCGGGCAAAGCCCTCGGGTGCGGGGCGTATGTACCAACCCGAGCTGCCTTTGGAAAGGGCCGCGGGAACGTTTTTTTCGACTTTATGACAGCGGAAGCGACCGATTTCGGCTGCGTTCCGCGCGCTCTTGCCAGAAGTTCCACAAAGGGCCAGCTTGCGGCAACAAGATTAAGGCTGACACGCGCCCTTGAGGGAGGAACGCCCGTGGACAAATCCCTGACGAGCGCCCCGGTCGGAGCACTGGAGGAGGCCTTCCACGCCATGGTCGCGCGGTCGCGGGACGAGCCGCCGGCCGGCCTTGCCGAGCGGCTCGACCGGCTGGCGCGGCTGCGTGCCGTGGTCGCCGACAACGAAGAGCGTTTCCGGCAGGCGATCTCGGCCGATTTCGGCCACCGCTCGGCGGTCGAGACCACCATCGCCGAGACTATGCTGCTGTTTTCCGAGATCCGGCATGCCACAAAGCACCTCAAGAGCTGGATGGCGCCGCAGCGGGTCGCGACCGCGCTGCAATTCCTGCCCGCGCGCAACCGGCTGATGCCGCAGCCGCTCGGCGTCGTCGGCATCATCGCGCCCTGGAATTATCCGCTCCAGCTCACGCTCGCGCCCGCGATCGGCGCGCTCGCCGCCGGCAACCGCGTCCTGATCAAGCCGAGCGAGCTCACGCCGCACTTCGCAGGCCTGCTGAAGGAGACGGTCGCCGCGCGATTCGATGCGACCGAGCTGCTCGTCACCGGCATCGAGGGCGAGATCGCAGAGGCGTTTGCGCGCCTGCCGTTCGATCACCTCGTATTCACCGGCTCGACCCGGGTCGGGCGGCTGGTCGCGGAGGCCGCGGGGCGTAACCTGACGCCGGTTACCCTCGAGCTCGGCGGCAAGTCGCCTGCGATCATCGATGCCTCGGCCGACCTCGATGAAGCGGCCGAGCGCATCGCCTACGGCAAGCTGCTCAATGCCGGGCAGACCTGCATCGCGCCGGACTATGTGCTGGTGCCGGAGCGCTCGTTGCAGGCCTTCGCCGAGAAGGTGCGCGCCCAGATGCGGCGGATGTTCGGCACCGATCCCTCAAACAAGGACTACACCTCGATCATCTCGGACCGGCATTATGCGCGGCTGGAAGGCCTCGTCGCGGACGCGGCGCAGCGCGGCGCAAAAATCCTGGAGCCGGCGAAGGCGGACGATCCGAACTGGAAGGCGCATCGCAAATTCCCGCCGACGCTGATCGTCGGTGCGACCGAAGCGATGGCGGCGATGCAGGAGGAGATTTTTGGGCCGGTGCTCCCCATTCTCAGCTATCGCGATCCCACTGATGCCATCGCCTTCATCAACCATCGCGACCGGCCGCTGGCGCTGTACTGGTTCGGCAAGGACGGCACCGCGCGCGACGAGGTGCTGGCGCGCACCATCTCCGGCGGCGTCACAATCAACGACTGCCTGTTTCACTTCACGCAAATCAACCAGCCGATGGGCGGCGTGGGCGCATCCGGCACCGGCGCCTATCACGGCGAATGGGGCTTTCGCACGTTCAGCAAGCTGAAGCCGGTGTTCTATCGCTCCAAGTTCAACCGCCTCGCCGACCTCTATCCACCCTATGGCGGCAAGATCGCGCGGCTGGAGAAATTGATGCGGTTCATGTCGTAGTTGCTCGTCATTCCGGGGCGACGCGAAGCGTCGAGCCCGGAATCCATATCCACCAGTCGGGGTTATGGATTCCGGGCTCGCGCCAAGGGGCGCGCCCCGGAATGACGATAGGGGGAAGCATCAGTGACTGACACATTCGATTTCGTCGTCGCGGGCGCGGGCTCCGGCGGCTGCACGGTTGCAGGAAGGCTGTCGGAGGATGCGGCGACGTCCGTGGCGCTGCTCGATGCGGGCGGGACGAACGACAATTGGCGCATCACCACACCGTTTGGGCTTGCTCTGCCTTACAAAACGGCCAACTGGGCTTTCGATACCGTACCGCAAGTGGGATTGAACGGCCGCATCGGCTATCAGCCGCGCGGCAAGGGTCTTGGCGGCTCCTCGGCGATCAACGCCATGGTCTACATCCGCGGCCACAAATGGGACTACGACCACTGGGCTTCGCTCGGCAATGCCGGCTGGTCGTATGCGGAGGTGCTGCCCTATTTCAAGGCTTCCGAGAACAACTCCGATTTCGACGGCGAGTATCACGGCAAGGGCGGCCCGCTGCATGTCAACCGGCTGCGCGCGGACAATCCGATCCATGATGTCTTCCATCAGGCCGCACGCGAGGCGCAGTTCCGCATTCGCGAGGACTTCAATGGTGAGGATCACGAAGGGCTCGGCAGCTATCAGGTGACGCAGCACAATGGCGAACGCTGGAGCGCGGCGCGCGCCTATGTGCATCCCCACATCGGCAAGCGAGCCAATCTGCGCGTCGAGACGGGCGCACACGCCACGAAAATCCTGTTCGAGGGCGGGCGCGCCGTCGGCATCGAATATGTGCAGGGCAAGCAGACGAAGCAGCTGCGCGCGCGCCGCGAGGTGATCCTTGCTGGCGGCGCCTTCCAGTCACCGCAGATGCTGATGTTGTCGGGCATCGGCGATGCAGATGCGCTTGGCAAGCACGGCATTGGCGTCGTGCACCATCTGCCCGGCGTCGGGCGCAATCTGCAGGACCACCCGGATTTCGTGTTCGTCTACGCCTCCGACTTTCCGCACTTCGTTCATGCCTCGCTCGGACGGTTGCCGTCCCTGCTCCGTGCCATCCAGCGCTATCGCAGCGAACGACGCGGCCTGATGACCACCAATTTCGCCGAGTGCGGCGGCTTTTTGAAAACCCGGCCCGATCTCGACGTGCCTGACATCCAGCTCCACTTCGTCATCGCGATGCTCGACGACCACGGCCGCAAGAAGCACAAGGAGGCGGGCTTCTCATGTCACGTCTGCCTGCTGCGGCCGAAGAGCCGCGGCAGCGTGTCCCTGAAGAGCGCCGATCCGCTCGCAGCGCCCTTGATCGATCCGAACTTTTTGGGCGAAGAGGAGGATCTCGAGAGGATGGTCGCGGGCTTCAAGACCACGCGCCGTCTGATGGAGACGCCGGCGCTGCGCGCGCTGCAGAAGAAGGACATGTTCACGTCCGACGTGCGAACCGACGACGACATCCGCAACATTTTGCGCGATCGCGTCGACACCGTCTATCACCCCGTTGGCACCTGCAAGATGGGGACGGATGCGCTTGCCGTGGTCGATCCGGCACTGAAGGTGCACGGCGTCGAGGCATTGCGCGTCGTCGACGCCTCGATCATGCCGACGCTGATCGGCGGCAACACCAACGCGCCGACCATCATGATCGGAGAGAAGGCGGCGGATATGATCAGGGCGGAGATGCGGGCGAGTTAGTCGGCGCTGCCACGTCATTCTCGGTGTCGTCCCCGCGAACGCGGGGACCCATAACCACAGGGAGGAGTTGTGGCACGAGATGATAACTCCGAGTCCTCGCCAAATTTCTCCCTGTGGCTAGCTATGGGTCCCGGATCTGCGCGCGCTTGAGGCGCGCTTGTCCGGGACGACAGTGGGGCTTAGTTCAACAGGAAGCCACCGTCGACGGTGATCACACTCCCCGTCATGTACCGCGACGCCTGTGACGCCAGCAGCAGAATCGCGCCGTCGAGATCGGACTCGGCGCCGACACGGCGCTGCGGGATGCGTTTGGCCAGGCGCTCGCCGGCCGGCGTCGACCAGAAGGCGTGGTTCATCTCGGTGTCGATATAGCCGGGCGCGAGCGCGTTGATGCGGATGTTCTGGCCGGCGAGCTCCAGCGCCATCGCCTTCGTCGCCTGGATGATGCCGGCCTTGGAGATCGCGTAAGGCGACACCGCCTTCAGGACGCCGGTGCCGAGCACGGAGGCGATGTTGACGATGTTGCCTGACTGCTTGCGGGCGATCATGCGCCGCGCGACTTCCGTCGCGAGGAAATAGGCGCCCTTGAGATTTGCGCCGATCACCGCGTCCCAATCCGCTTCGGTCTGCTCGGTGGCGAGTTTCTCGATGGCGATGCCGGCATTGTTGATCAACACCGTGACGGGACCGAGCGCGGCCTCTGCTGCGTCGACGGCCCGGGCGATCGAGGCCGTGTCGGTGACGTCGAGCGCGACCGCGGCGGCGCGGCCGCCCTTGCCGCGGATCTCCTCCTCCAGGCTCTTCAGCTTGTCGGCCTGACGCGCCGCGAGCGCGACGGCTGCCCCGTGGGCGGCGAGCACCCGGGCAAATTGCCGCCCCAGCCCCTGGCTCGCGCCCGTGACGAGGATGGTTTCTTTACTGACGTCAAATAGGCCTGACATTGGCGATAGACCCTACGCTCTTGGAGCCATCAATACAGACGATTTTAGCGATCTGAAACCGGAATGATCGGTCCGGCGTTCATTCGTTCCGTCGAGGGCAGGGTTTTGCTGATGAACAATTTCGATCTCGCCGTCTACGCCGCGCTCGCCATCGCGGTCGGCTTCGGCTTCAGGACCGGCCTGCTCCGCAGCGCCATGACCATCCTCGCCTATCTCCTCGCTGCTCCGATCGCGGTCGCGCTGATGCCGTTGATCGTGCCGCAGATCGCCGGCAATCCGAATGCGCCATTGCTACAGAACTGGATCTGGCTGTTCGGAATCTTCGTGGTGGTCGGCATGCTGTTCGGCTATATCGGCCGCCTGGCGCTGAACGACACGATCCGCGACGCCGGCATCGGCGATCGGCTCGGCGGTGCCGCGCTCGGCGCCGTCAGGGTCGGTCTCGTCGCCACCACGCTGGTCCTGGTGTTTGACCAGATCGTGCCGGCCAACAGACAGCCGCCTTTTCTCACCGGCTCGCATCTGCGGCCGCTGTTCTCGACGGCGGGTCAGATGGGCTTCAAGTCGCTGCCCCCCGGAAGCGACCTCCGCGATAGACCGCCTCAAGCAGGAACAGCGCATCTGATCTGTCGCATTTGCATCGCTAGCGGCGAGGTGCATGCATTTTGATGCGAGCCCGTGCCTTATCAGCGACGCCGATGTTGGCTAAAGTGGGCGCCATCCAAAACCTGCCTGACATTACGGGAGTGAAACAGTGGATCTTGGGATCAAAGGTCGCCGCGCCATCGTCTGCGCATCCAGCAAGGGCCTCGGTCGTGCCTGCGCCATCTCGCTGGCGGAGGCCGGCGTCGACGTCACGCTGACCGCGCGCGGCGCCGAGGCGCTGAAGAAGACGGCGGACGAGATCCGGAAAGCCTATCCTGATGTGAAGGTCACCGAGATCGTCGGCGACATCACGACGCCGGCGGGCCGCGAGGCCGTGCTGAAGGCCTGCCCCGAGCCCGACATCCTGATCAACAACGCCGGCGGCCCGCCGCCCGGCGATTTCCGCAACTGGACCCGTGACGACTGGATCAAGGCGATCGACGCCAACATGCTGACGCCGATCGAGCTGATCAAGGCGACCGTGGACGGCATGATGGCGCGCAAGTTCGGCCGCATCGTCAACATCACCTCGGCCGCGGTGAAGGCGCCGATCGACATCCTCGGCCTCTCCAACGGCGCGCGTGCCGGCCTCACCGGCTTCATCGCCGGCCTGTCGCGCAAGACCGTGATCAACAACGTCACCATCAACGGCCTGCTGCCCGGCCCGTTCGAGACCGACCGTCTCACCGGCACCGCAAAGGCCGAGGCTGACAAGCGCGGCGTCTCGGCCGAGCAGATCCTGACCGAGCGCGCCAAGCTCAATCCCGCCGGGCGCTTCGGCCAGCCCGACGAGTTCGGCTATGCCTGCGCCTTCCTGTGCGGCGCCAAGGCCGGCTTCATTACGGGCCAGAACATTCTGCTGGATGGCGGCGCGTTCCCCGGGACGTTGTGACCGGTCCTCTCCCTCTCCCCGTTCTTACGGGGCCGCGACGAGCTTCGCTCGCGCCGAAAGGGCTGGGGTGAGGGGCTGCTTCGGCAAACACGGTGAGAGTTGGACTCACGGAGAGTCCCCCTCACCCGATCGCTTTGCGATCGACCTCTCCCCGCAAGCGGGGCGAGGTCAGCAAGATCACCGCTGTTTCGTCGGCTCGTCTTCGTCCTGCTGACTGGGAGCGGACGAATCGGCCGTCGTGCGCTCGTCGGTCCAGTCGATGCCGAATTCGTCGAGCCCGCCTGCGAGCAGATCGCCCAGCATCGGCTCCCCCCGCC